>JBOGVX010000107.1:0-11297 GCA_050693165.1 Actinomycetota bacterium
GCCTTCGAGCTCGATGTCGACGAAGCGGTCGATGAACCCGCCGACCTTTCCGTTCAGCACCGCATCCTCGGGCAGGCGCACCGAGACGGCGGTGCCGCCGGCCCCCGACACCACCGTGGTGCCGCACATCGTCAGGGGCTCGGCCTGGGGAGCCGGACACACGTCGGCGGCCGCCGGAGCCGGTAGCGTCATGAGCGCCAGCAAGAGCAGGGCGACCGGCGGTCTGCGCCCGCGGCCGGCGACCGCGAAACGAGCTTCCATCAGCCCGTCTCCAGTGAGGCCTTGCCGGTGTAGCCGGACTCCACGCTCTGGTAGTAGAGGACCTCGACCAGCACATAGCCCGACGGCGCCGCCTCCGTTGTCGTCAGAGGGAACTGGACGCGTTCGACGGGATCGATGCCCGCACTCTCGTCGATCAGCGCGCCTTCGGTCCCGAATCCGTCGCTCTCGTAGACGTACAGGTCGAAGTCCGATCCCGGGGCCGGCATCGGGGCGAACTCGCCGATCTCCACTGTGGCCGTGGCCGTCCGCGTTCCCTCACCCGGATCCGGCGGGTTCGACAGCTGCAGCAGGAGCCGATCGCATCGATAGGGGGCGCCGCTGGATCCACAGTCCGCGCTGAGCTGCCAGACGACGTAGGCGCCGGTGGCCTGGGTCCCGTCCCACTCGAACGGCTGGCCCGGCCGGACCACGCCGTCCACCTCGGCCGTCTCGGGGACGACAAGCGGGTCGGAGTGCCACAGCAAGCTGCCATCCGCGCCGGACAGCACCCAGGCGTCGACGAAGCGCTCGTTGCGCTCGACGCCCTGTGGGACGGTCAGGGTGGTGGTGATGGAAGCGGCGGTCGCGATGATCTCGGCCCTCTGGTCGCCGTCGAGGTCCCTGGCCCAGACCTGGAAGCCGGTCACCCGGGTCGCCCCGCGGGCGCGCAGTCGCGCTCGCCACAGCTCGGTTCCGCTCAGCCCATCGAGGGTGCTGACGTCGCGCACCGACGGGCCCCACGCCTCCACCAGTGCCACGTCGTCCCCGGCGCCGTCCACCGACGCCCGCAGGGGCGTCCCGCCGAGGGGCGACGAGCGCAGCGTCTCCCCGGTGCGGCCGTCGATCACCCGGGCATCTTCACGGACCAGCTCACCCGACGAGTCCAGCAGGCGGAGGTGATGGGCGAAGTCCGGAACCCCGTCGCCGTCCTCCGGTCCCCCGTCGTCTCCCACGTCTCCGGCCTCGACGAAGGTAAGCGTCGCCTGGGTGGTGCCCTGGCGCGGCAGCGGGAACTCCACCGCCCAGGCGCTCCCCTCATCCGTCAGCGCCTCGTACCTCAGGCCCACCACGGCCTGCCTCCGGAACGACGTCGCCACGAGCACCTCGGCCCGGCCGTCCCCGGTGACGTCCCCCAGCGTCCGGGCCGTGTCGGCGGCCACCTCCCACGCCTGGGTCCCGGTTGCCCCGTCGAGCAGGGCAACCTTGCCCGTTCCCATCGCCTCGTTGTATGGGCCCGGCGGGGTACCGAAGTCGTCGAGGACCAGGTCGCCGATGCCGTCCCCGGTCACGTCTCCCGGCCACTTCGGCCGGTGCTGGAGCCAGTTCACGTCCCGGGGTGAGGTCCACAGCAGCGCCCCGTCGGTGCTTCGGCGGGCCCGGATGCCGCTCACGGCCTCCTCGGTGACCGCGTCCACCAGGACGGTGTAGTCGTGAAGGCCGTCCCCATCGAGGTCGGGCGCCGGCGCCACCGACGTCCGGGCCCCGGTGATGTCGGTGATCGCCGTCGAGGACTCACTCCCGTCGGCTCCGTCGATCACGATCGTCCGCACCCGGTCGTCCTGTCCCTCCGCGGTGGGGGCTCGGTCGTACAGGGCCACCAGCACATCGGTCGCCGGCGACGACGTGGCGTCGAGGGTGCCCCCCACCACCGGGACGTTCTCCGCCACCAGGGGCTCTGCCACCGCCGCGACCGGCGGGTACACGAAATGGCCCACCGGGCTCTGGTAGCGCCACAGCTCCTGGCCCGCACCAGAGATCGCCAGAACCTCCGCGCTCACGTTCGCCCCGGTCCCGAAGAAGCCGTAGAACCCCTCCGCCGTGTGGGTTCCTCCGACTGCGCCCACCAGGAGCGACGCCCGGTAGCTGACCAGAAGCAGCCCATGATCGGCGCCTTGGCCCACCGTGGCCGGCACCGCGGCGGAGAGCCCTGTGGTGCCGGTGGGAAGGGTCCACAGGACGGTGCCGTCGAGCCCCCGGCGAGCGGTGAGGACGATCTCGGAGGTGACACCGACCGCGTCTGGGATGCTGGTCACGGTGACCACGTCGGGGAGCCCATCGTCATCGAGGTCTCCGGCCGGAACCACGTAGGGGTATTCCCGCTCGCCCACCTCGGGCTCCCGGGCGGCGTCGACCATCGCCTCGGTCGCCCCGAGGGTTTCCAGCGAGGAGGCGATCATCTGGAACACCTCGCCTGCTGGCGATCCGGGCGAGACCGTCGGCGATGTCCTGGCGGCCGAGGGCGCCCCCGGAAGCATGAGAACTCCAACGATCGCGGCCAGCGCCATCGGCGTGCGAGTCGATGTCATCACATGCTCCCGGGTGCGCAGGCTCGCATGCTCTCCTTGGAACCTATGGCGGTCCCAGACCGGCAGCCTCTCATCGCCCGACTTGGGAAGGATTGACCTTCTCGTGCGTCCACGACGCCGAGCACCCGGAGACGTCGAGGACTTCGATGCAGAATCGATGCGGAAGGCCGAGCCTCGGGTCGTTCTCCGCGAAGAACACCTCGGCATACGCACACCCCGGGGTCCCAGGCACACTGATAGGAGCGGTGTGGGTCCCGCCGTTCAACACGGGAACCGCACTCGCCGAGCAGGCGAAGCCAGGGGAGATGTCCTCCCAGACCCCGGCCTGCCGGCTGAACTCGAAGTTGTACCGGGCCGTCGCCACGAACGAGGGCCCAGCTTGGGTGGTGCAGTTGACCTCGAACATCCCCCGGTCGGACGCCCGCACAAAGAGAGCGTCGGCCCGGGCCTGGGGCTGGCCGTACCCCAGACCGATCGTTCCGTCACTCGGGTTGAACGGCTCCACATCGCAGGTCACGTTGTTCGTTGCCCCGAGGCCGGTGGAGTAGGCGGCGACGAGCAGGTCGGTGTAGTTGGCGGTTGCCGCCTGAGCACCCCATGCCGCCGGCCTGCCCAACGCTCCCGTCACGTAGAGGCGATCTCCGCGGAGCTGCGCCGTGGCGGCGTCGGCGACCGGGGACACCGGTGCATCGTCGAGGCGGGCCACCCAAAGCGGCGCGCCGTCGCGGTCATACGCGAGGGCAACGATCGTGCTTCGCTCCTCTCGGAAAGCGAGATCCCCTCCGCCACCGCCTCCCCCGTCGAGTTCGGAATGCCCGGCGACGAAGACGTCTCCTTCCGCGCTGATCTCGACGTCGATCCCCTCATCGTGGATGGGGCCCTCCGGGTTGAACTTTGCGGTCCAGATGGGCTCGCCGGTGCCAGGCTCGTAGGCCACCGTGATGGCCGCATAGGAATCCCTCGGGTCGGCGAGGGAGGCGAAACCGCCGCCGGTTACCACCACGCGGTCCCCCGTGGGGCTGACGTCGAGGTCCCTCGGAGACGCGTTCGTGGTCCCTGGGAGCGTGGAGAGCCAGCGACCGCCCCCATTCGAAGACATGGCGAAGGCAACCCAGCTTGAGCCCGAAGCCCCGGCCACGAACACGGTTTGGCCGTCCGGCGCGATGTCGACGCCCCGAACCTCATCCGCTGCGCCACCATCCCTGTGAGTGGCCCAGAGCTCCCGGCCGGCCTCGGCGCCCGACGTTCCATAGGCGATCACCACGAAGTCCCGCTGGAGCGCGTTCTCCTGCGGGAACTCCACCGCAGCAACATAGAGACGCTCGCCGTCCGGACTGACGACGAGCGCCGAGCGATCGCTGCGGCCGTTGTCCCCAGAAGGACTCGGGCGCAAGGCCCTCCAAAGGAGCTCCCCGGAGTCGGCGCCATAGGCGCTGGTCACACCGACGGGGGAACCGCCCTCGCCGAACGCGGTCGCTGAGACGTAGACCTCCGACCCGTCGGGGGAAACCGCGATCGACTCACCGACATCGGAGAGCCCGCCGTCGCCGTCATAGTTGGACTTCCAGAGAAGGGTCCCAGCCGCCGCGTCGTAGGCCAGGGTGACGGCTCGTCCGTCCCGCGAGGGCTGGCCCGAGGACTCGAGGCCGTCGTCCTCGTATCCGGTGACGAACACGCGGCTCCCATCCGGACTGATGGCGATGTCGTTGGGGGCCTCGCCTCCCTCGGCGGGGGAGTCGTATCGTTTGACCCACACGCGCGATCCCGCTGCCGTGTCGATCGCCAGAGTGACGATGTCCCTGCCCGTCTGTGAGTCGGTGCTCGTGCCCGTCACGAAAAGGCGTGTGCCGGCTGCGTTCATCGCCGAAGCGACCGGCCGGTCGGTGCCCACGCTGTCTCCCGTGCCGAAGGGGTGGTCGTATACCGTCGTCCAGTCGGGACAGCGGTCGTTGTGCCAAAGGATCTGTTGGCACGGGATCGTCGACGAGACGGGATCGGCTCCCGCGGGGACCACCCCGCCAATCGCGCCCACCTGGGCGCCCAACGCCATGACGAGCGCGCTGGGGATCACCACCGCCCTCTTGCGGCGCGCGATGCGATCCGTCAAGCCGCCCCCTCCTCTTCGAATGGGCCCGAATCGTGCCGGGCCGGCCGGTACGGGTTGTATTCGTCCTTGCCCTGAGGAGGCCCTGTGTGCAACTGCCCAAAGCGAATCCCTAATTCCCTAGTTCACAAGCAGGCGGCCCCGTCCGTCAGTTACCGACCGACCGGAATCCGTATCACTCCCTGTATCACTCAATTCAGGGAACTCCAGGGCAACCCAGGGCACTCCATAGACTGGTGAGGTTTCGACCCGCTGCCGCGCTTGCCTGCCAAAACGGCTCATCGGCCCGCCCACCTGCGATTTCGTCCTTGAGGGCGGAAAGGCCTTCTAAGCAGCGGGTCGGGGGTTCGAATCCCTCCCGGCGCGCTAACTAGTTAATTTTGACTACTCGAAAATCTAGTCCTTGACGACCTCTCGTCTCAGTAGCACTCTGATTGAGGGATTTGGGTCGTTCGCGCTCGGGAGGGAACAGTCATGACGAGGAAAGAGATCCGGAAAGAGCTGGTCGAGTCCTACGCGGAGGGAAGGATGACGCGCCGCGCCTTCCTAAGGAAACTGACCGCAACAGGCGTTTCCGTCGGCGCTGCTCTCACATACGCCAGCGTCATCGGGGCCGAGAAGGCTTTCGCGCAGACGATCCCCAACGGCGAATTCTACCCGGATCGTGAGCCCCTCCCTGAGGAGGATCATTACCCTGTGGACGTGCAGTCAACGTCCGGGGGCGAGTGGTCGGGAACCACGACCGAAGAGCATGAGCACTGGCACGGTGGAAGACGCGCCCGGCGACACCACCACAATCGCCACAAGGCGCGCCACCGCCACAAGCACCTCCACCCCGTGACCAACGGGATCATAGAAGGCCACGAGTAGGCGGCCCCGGTCTAACGAGGCCGTGCGGAACTGCCCACAGGACGGATCGTGGCGTCTCGTGACGGTGTCTCTGACCAGGCAATAGCTCGGCTCGTTCACCGGCAGCTGGGGTCCGTGCCCGAGGCGGTCCGAGGTATCGCCTCCGGGCAGAACCGACTGTGGGAAGTCGAACTGCCCACCGGCTCCGTGATCGTCAAGAGCGGTCGCGGCATGCCGGAGCTCGAGGCCTGGGGATGCCAGCGGGCACGGGAAGCCGGTGTCCCTGCGCCGAGGGTGCTCGCCTTCGGCCGGATGGATGAGTTCCGTCTCCCTTACATCATCTTCACGAAACATCCGGGCGTCCCATTCCGGAGTCTGGATCTCTCCATGAGCAAGCAGCGTTCGATCCTGCGAGGCATTGGGAGCCTTCTTCGATCACTCCACACGATCAAGGGGGAGGGCTTCGGCAGCCCCGACCTCCTTGATCTCAAGAAAACCGGGCGCGTCAGGGGCAGGGCCTCCAGCTGGCGTGAGGCGGTTAGTGATCTCGTCACGCGGATCGTGCCCATGCTCCAGAGGATGAGAGTGCTCGATCCCGGCACGGGCGAAGAGGTAGGCGAAGCTTTCGAAAGAGCCGGACATCATCTTGGGCTGTGCGAAGAAAGCAGCCTTCTCCATGGAGACGTTCTGCGCCGAAACGTGCTGGTGGATGAACGAGGGAGATCGGTGACAGGCATCCTCGACTTCGAGGGGGTCCTCTTAGGAGATCCCGCCTACGACCTTGCGGTTCTTACGTTCGACAGCGACGCTGGGCTGGCCAGCGTCCTTCAAGGATACGGGACCGGCGGTGGAATCGAGGATGGTCTCGACATCAGGTTGGCAGGATGTCGGCTGCTTCGCGCCGTAGTCGAGCTGCATTGGGCAGCTTCGGGAGATGGCGCCCGCATTGCACGGCGCCGACGGAAGCTTGAAGGAACCCTGACGGCTCTCCGTATCGCAACCGACTCGGGTCCGTCCTACTCACCTCGTCGGAACAGGATCCGAGCCCTTCCTCGCCTCGGTCGCAAGAGCTCGAACCAGGTCCCGACCCAGGCCGAGATCACGCCCAAGACCACCAGAAAGTGGTGGCGGCCGTAGGTAGCTAGCAAGTCCCCACCCCAGCGCTCGACGCTTCTCCTCGTACCGCCCAGCCTTCGCCGCATGTATCCCCGCAACGGCCTGGCTGCCAGCAGCCCCCCGACTTCCGCATAGTCGTGAAGTAGAGACTTTGCCCATCCGCGTCCTCTCCGAAAATGGTGGAGCATCAGCCGCCATGGATTGCGACATGGGCTGCTATGGATGAATCCGATCTCCTGCTCCCGATAGGCTCGATAACCCTGCCTCCAGAGCTTGAGGTTCACGACCGTATCCTCGGCGGTCCTCATGTTCTCGGGGAAGCCACCTGCTTCCAAGAGGACGTGACGGAGGTATGAGCAGTGAGCTGGCGCACCCCCCAGGGGCCCGGACGGCCGGCCCGGCAAGGACCCTGCATGGTCCAGGAAGTAGGAGGCCCAGCCCGATCCCGTTCGGGTGCCGTTGAAGGCGGAGCCGGTGACCATGGCGTGGCCCTCATCGTGGGCGCGAAGGCGGGCCGCAAGCGTGCCCGGCTGAAGCCGGACGTGAGATCCCGGGAAAGACACGTATTCACCTCGAGCTATCTTTAGCCCTGCGTTCCGGGCTCGGCCCGGAAGGGCGCGATCGGGAAGCTCCACCACCTCTACCAGTGGAAACGTGGAACGGACGACCTCAGCCGTCCGATCGGTTCCGCTCGAGACCACTATCACCTCAAACGGCTCCGGGCACTCTTGCTCGAGGATAGAGCGCACCGACGCTTCTATGGTTTCTTCGTCGTTGTGCGATATGACGACGACCGAGAGGGCCGGAGCTTCGAGATCCAAGCTTGCCAGGTCACCACGTTCGGCATCCTTCAGCAGAACGGGCATGCCAGGTGGCCTTCGTTCCCAAGGTCTGACGTCGCCGGGCGCGGCCAGAAGGTTCTTGTAGTCGGGCTGAAAATCATGTGCCGGGTCCGCCTCGGCATACTTCTCGTAACGCTGCTGCCTCCTCTCCTCGGTCAGTCCGGCGACGTGCTTGATCCGGACCGTCGTCTTGAGCCACCTCGTTCTTGGGATCGAGCTCGGGATAGGGATGAAGTGAAGGCGCTCGGTCGGGAAACTCTGATCGGGTTCGAATGAGAACAATCGGTACACCCACAGATCGGAACGATCGAAGTGCTGTAGATCTCCGATCAGCCTGTATAGCCTGAATCCATACGCGAAGCCCGGCAACGCTTCCTCCCCCACGAACCGCCTCAAGACGAGTGCATCCTCCGGGTCGAGATGTTCGTCCGCGTCCAATGAGAGGATCCAGTCCGGCTCGAGATCCGCGGCAGCTTCGAGCAGCCGGTTCCTGTTCGCAGCATCGTCCCACCCGGCTGCCGTGTCCCGGCGCGGGTTCGACAGGACCACTCGAACCAGGGGATGCCGATCGAGTATCGAGCGCGTGTCGTCCGTGCTTCCGTCGTCCAGAGCCACAACCGCATCCGCAACGAGCGCGAAGGACTCCAGGCAGACGTCGAGATCGGCAGCCCCGTTGCGGACCGGAAGCAGACCGATAACCTTCGTTTCGCCCCGGGAGCTCATCTGCGGAAGAGCCGGCGGCGTTTGCGACGTGGTTCGCCCCGCGCCGGATACAGGATCGGGTCGTTGGGGGACCGGGCCCGCCACCTGGGCAGATCACCTGCCGGTGCCTTTCCCAAACCTCCCTGGTCAGTCGTGTACTCCCCGGCAGGGTCCACGTCCCGGTACTTCTCGAGCCGCTCGAGCTGCCTCACCTCGTCATCTGCGCCGAGGTGTTGCACTCGGATCGTCGTCCTCACCCAACGTGGACGCGGGATGCTCGTCGGAACAGGATTGAAATGCAGGCGGCGGTTCGGAAAGGCTTGACCCGGCTCAAAGGCGAAAAGACGATAGATCCAGGTGAAGTGGGGATCGAATTGGCGCGGACCCCACATCCGGAAGTGCTGGAGCCCGTAGGCGCAGCCCGGTAGCGCATCAGTTTCGATGAAGCCACGGAAAGCGGCGGCATCCGTCGGATCCAGTCTCTCGTCCGCGTCTATGGAAATGATCCAATCTGGATCGAGCTCGGAAGCGGCGAGTAGCAGCCGATTCCGGTTGACCCCATCGTGCCATCCATGGAATCGCCGGCGAGGAGGGTTCGTTAGCAGGATCTGGACGAACCGACTCTGTTCCAGGATCCGCCTGGTGTCGTCCGTGCTCCCGTCGTCCAGCGCCACGATCGCATCGCAGAATCTGCTTGCCGATTCCATGTATCCAGGCAGATCGGCGGCCGCATTTCGGGCCGGCAACAGACAGACGACGCTCATTCGGTAGCCTCCCGGATCAGCCTTTCAACGTCGAGGTTGCCAGGGCAGTCAGTACCCTGCCTCACGTCGCGGTGCCCCACGATGTGAGCCGAGTCGAGAGGGATGTTCCACCGGTGAGCGACCTCCCGGATGAGCCGACCACCCGCTTCGTACTGCCGTTCCGAGCGAGGACTCGAGTCGGGCTTTCCGGCGTCCTCGAACTCTATGCCGATGGCGCTGCGGTTAGCGTCAGTCCTCCCAAACACCGCGCGTGATTCGCTCTCTTCCTTCCCCGCATGTTGAGCGGTGTCCCCTTCATCTACGAAGAGGGCCACGCGACCGTCAAGGCCCACGAGGTAATGGGCGCTGACGCCGCTCCCCTCGCGACCGAACCATGAGACCGTACCTACAAAGCTACCGTGGTTCGTATGGACGATGATGGCTCGCGGCACTTCTCTGCCACGGCCTTCGCTGTAGTTGGGTGTGGGATGACGTTCCAGTTGCACGGATCTACGACACGATACCCATTCCGTGGGACTCCCTCGTCGATCAGGCCATCCTCTTCAGCGCGGTCAGCCAAGCCTGAACTGACTCCAACGCATGCCACGAGGCAGTGGCGCGTGAGGTCGTGCGGCTGAAGCGCTCGCACTCGGTGGTGGTCGCGTCCTCGAGGCCGCGGCACTCGTCGCCGGCCGCGTGCGGCCCGCCGTTCCCGTAGTCGCCCGTTGGAGGACCCGTGAAGTTGCCACCGCCGTCGAGGAAGTCGTCGCCCGTACCGCCGTAGAGATCATCATCCCCTCCGGTGGTGAGGAAGAAGTCCTCGACCTCGTCGCCGAAGACCTGATCGTTGCCTGCGCCACCGTCAAGGGCGGCTCCCACGTTGTCGTTCCCGGCGCCCCCCACCACGAAGTCGTTACCCTCCAAGCCGAGCAGCGTGTCACTCCCGTCGAGACCGAACAGACCGTTGCCGACCTCGGCCACCACGTCGTGTCCCCTGATGACGTCGTTGAACTCGGAGCCGACCAGACCCTCGACCCCGAGGAAAGTGTCGAGGCCCTCACCGCTGTTCTGAGGAGTGCCGATGCCCAGGTCGACCGTCACGCCGACGGGAGCGTTCTCGAGCGAGGCGACGTCAGTCGCCCCTCCTCCCCCGTCGTAGGTGTCGTCCCCGGCACCGCCGAGCAGGAAGTCGAACGCGCTGGAGCCGGCCCGCATGATGTCGTTGCCGTTGCCGGAGATCAGGGTGTCGCCACCAGCAGCGCCGACCAGGACGTCGTCCCCGTCGTGGCCCTGAAGGAAGTCGGAGCCGGGCCCGCCGTCGATCTGATCGTTACCGGCCTGTCCGCGAACGAGATCGTGTCCCTTGCCCGCGCAGATGAGGTCATTGCCGCCGGCGCCGTCGATCCGGTCTGTTCCGTCGCCTCCGATGATGACGTCGTTGCCACTGGTCCCCTTGAGCTTGTCCTTGCCGGACGTGCCGACGACGTCACCTTTCTTGCCGAGGCAACGCTCGGCCGCGGTCGCCGCAGGGTTGAGACCGATAACGAATAGTCCAAGCAGCGCGACGAAGATCGGATTCCGCATCTTGTCCCCTCCATACCCCGGGCTGGTCTCCGGCAAGGATACGACGGGCAGCGTGCTCGAATGGTTCCTTGGACACACGACTTGGCCCCCGATGCCGCTGATAGAATCGCTCGGCGTGGTGGCCGTAGCTCAAGTGGTTAGAGCGCCGGGTTGTGGTCCCGGAGGCTGGGGGTTCGAGTCCCCTCGGTCACCCCACCCGGGCCGCTAGCTCAACTGGCTAGAGCAGGGGACTCTTAATCCCAAGGTTGCAGGTTCGAGTCCTGCGCGGCCCACCAGAAGGGGGCACGCCGCCGCGTCCTCGCTCAGCCGAACCCGCGCGAGTCCTGCTTCAGGGCCGTGTCTACACCCAGCGCGGCGGCGACGACCAGGCTTCTGAGCGGATCCTCCAGGGGCCTGTGGATCTGCACGACGTAGTTGTCCGCGGTGGTGAACATGGTCTTGGCCAGCCCCTCCCACGTCTTTGTGATGCGGGCTATCTCGGTGCCGGTCTGGTCCTGGATGTTGAAGTTCCAGGCACGCCAGTTCTCTGCGTTGATCGAGCCCTGAGCCTGCCCACCTGCCTCGAGAGAGAAGCGGATCTTCCCGATCACGTTCTGCTGAACGATCTGACCGATCTCCTGATCGGCGCTGTCCCGGACGATCACCCTCGACTTCATGATCTTGCCCGGGCGGGTGAGCTTGAGGATCGCATTGCCCTGCATGTCGACGATCTCGAGCCGATGAGTGAGGAACTGGTCGACGGAGGTGAGTGCTCGAAGGACCTTCCTGGCCGTGCTCTGGCCGACCTGAC
>JBOGVX010000108.1:0-3155 GCA_050693165.1 Actinomycetota bacterium
GACGGCTACCTGTTCGTCACCGACCGCAAGAAGGACCTGATCATCCGGGGCGGCTTCAACGTCTACCCGCGCGACATCGAGGACCTGCTGCTCGAGCACCCCGGTGTCGGCGAGGTCGCGGTCGTCGGCAAGCCCGACGAGAAGATGGGCGAGGAGGTCGTGGCGTTCGTCGTCCCGGCGCCGGATCAGGAGCCGTCCGAGGAAGACCTGCTGTCCTTCGCCGAGTCACCGGCGACCGGCGCCCCTGACTGACTCGTCCTTTTGGGCCATTCCCACGCTGAGTGGCATGGTGATAATCTCCGGGTTGGCCCGTTGCCCGCTGGTGGCTGGTGCAGGGAGGGAGCACGGTGAGTCTGAGTCGGAGCCGCGGCAGCTTGCTTCGCCGCTCTTGGATGTTGGCTCCCTTCGTCGTGGGCGGGATGGCCGCCGGCTGGCTTGCCCGGGAGTCGGACGTCACCGCCATCCGGATAGCGGGGCTCGTCATCTCGGTCCTCGCCGCCTCCACGGTTGCCATGCTCCTCATCGCCTCCCCGACCGGGAGGCGCCGCCGGAAGCCGCTCCGCGGCCGCTCGGCCAACGGATCCGACATGTGGGATGCGAAGCCGCTCGGCAGCTTCCTGGTCCGGGCGCTGGCCGTGCTCGCGCCCATCGGAGCGTCGCTGGCGACGGCGCTCGCGCTGCGGGAGCTCCTCCCCGAGCCCGCCGACGTCCTCGGGTCCGTCGGCACGCCGATCCTGTTGATGTCGGCGGCCTTCGCGGTCCTCTACCCCGCCGAGGTCGCCACGCGAGGCCTCGCCCCCATCTCCCTCCTCCTCAAGCTCAGCCTGTCGTTCCCCGGAGCCGCTCCGTCGCGGTTCGCGATCGCCCGGCGAAGCACCAACGCGGACGCGCTGCGGCTCGAGGTCCAGGAGGCCCAGGCCTCGCCGGGCCGGGCCGCCGACAGGGCCGGGACGATCCTCGCGCTGATGGTCGCGCTCACGGCTCACGACTCCAGGACCCGCGGGCATTCCGAACGCGTCCGGGTCTTCACCGAGATGCTGGCCGAGGAGATGAACCTCTCGGTTGACGAGCGGGTTCGACTCCGATGGGCGGCGCTGCTCCACGACATCGGGAAGCTCGCGGTCCCCGCGGAGACGCTCAACGACCCGAAGCCGCTCCAGGCCAGGCAGTGGAACCAGATCCGCCTGCACCCGGAGGAGGGGGCCCGGCTGATCGCGCCGCTGGCCGGGTGGCTCGGCGAGTGGGCGGACGCCGTGGTCGAGCACCACGAGAGACTCGACGGGACCGGCTACCCGCGCGGGCTGGAGCGCGGGGAGATCTCGATGGGCGCTCGCATCATCGCGGTCGCGGATGCCTACGACACGATGGTGACGCCCCGCGCCTACCACAAGCCGATGACCCCGTCGGCAGCGCAAGAGGAGGTCGTGCGGTTCTCCGGCAGGCAGTTCGATCCGCGCGTTGTGCGTGCCCTTCTGAGCCTGTCGATCCCTCGCCTGTGGTTCCGCCTGGGGTTCGCCGCGCTCCTCGCGCAGCTCCCTCACCTTTTCCCACGTCGCGAGACCCCGCGCCCCCGCTCGCAGCCGGCCCGGGGCGTCCTCGCGATAGCGACAGCGTTCGCGACCGTCGCGGCGGCCACCGTTCTCCTGCCACTTTCGGGGCTCGATGTGTCCGGTGGGCCCCTGGTTCCAGGCGATGGTGCACCTTCGGCGATCGAGCAGCCGCAGTCGAACATCGCTCCGACACCGGTGTCGGAGGAGATCACCTCCGGTCCGGTCGACCCCGACACCTTGCGGTCTACCGATCCCGACCGCGCCGAGCCGGGCGACGAGCCCTCCGCTCGAGACGTCGCTTCTGCCGGAACGGAGCCGGTCGAGGGAAGCGCCGCCGGGTCCGGCGGTGGGAGCACCGGTAGTGGAGGTAGCGGCACCGGTGGTGGAGGTAGCGGCGGCGGTAGTGCCGGCAACGGCGGAGGCAATGTCGGTAGCGGCGGTGGTGGCAGCGCGGGTGGTGGCGGCAGCAGCGGCGAGAGCGGTGTGGCAGACGTGGGCCCAGACGGCGGTAGTGCCGACGTCGGCGGGCAGAGCGTGACCCCGACGCCAACCCCGAGCCCGACGCCGCCCACCCCGACCCCGACCCCGACCCCGACGCCAACCCCGACGCCGCCCACCCCGACCCCAGCGCCTCCTTGCGTTCCGCACAACGGCAACGGGGTGGGGAACGCCAACGGTCACTGCAAGGACTAAGGGGATAGCGGTCCGGCAGCCCAACTAGACGCTCCGTCCGCTCTGTCAGTGGGGGGTGCTAGGGTCGGATCCGGCATGGAACCCGCGCTCTGGACCGCGATCGGCTTGGCATTCGCCACGTCCCTCGGTTCCCTGTTCTACCTCGGTTCCAGGATTGATGCCCTGGCCGGCCGGATGGACGCCCTGGCCGGCCGGATGGACGCTCGATCGGAGAGGATCGACGCTCGCTTCGACCGGGTCGATTCTCGTTTCGATCGGATGGATGAGCGATTCGATCGGATGGACGAGAGATTCGATCGGACGGACGACAGATTCGATCGCGTAGACGAGCGGATGGATCGCCTTACCACCCAGATCACGGAGCACGCCGGAAACTCCAGTAGGCACGATCCTCCACCTGTCGCCTGAGACGCCGTCCATGAACATCGCAGCTCTGGCGGAGCAGAACGTCGAGAGGTTCGGCGAGTACGACGCCTACTTCTGGCAGGACCGCTGGCACACCAACGTCGAGGGCGTCGAGAACGCCAGGCGCTTCGCGAACGCCCTGACCTCGATGGGCGTCGGGCCCGGGGACCGGGTCGCCGTGATGCTCCCGAACTGCATCGAGGTCTTCTTCGCGTACGGGGGCACCCTCGGCGTCGGGGGAGTGGTGGTGCCGGTCGTCTTCTTGCTCGCTCCCGGTGAGATCAACCACATCCTGGCCGACTGTGAGCCGAAGGTCCTGATCACCTCGCCCCTGTTCCTCGACAAGGCCCGGGAAGCCATCCAGGGCCTCCCGAACCCGCCCCGGCTCGTCATCTTCGGCGACCCCGTGCCCGACGACGCCACCTCCTGGAACGCCCTGATGTCCGCGGCCTCGACCGAGCACGCGACCGTCGATCGCTCCGCGGAAGACATCGCGGTGATCATGTA
>JBOGVX010000109.1:0-6495 GCA_050693165.1 Actinomycetota bacterium
GATTCTTGTTTCGCTCCCGACACACGCTCTCCGGAAGGTCGAACACGATGGCCACCGGCAGCACGTGGTGATCTCGGGCCAGCGCCACCAAAGGCTTGCGAGCTTCGGGCTGTACGTTCGTAGCATCGACGACCGTGAGTTTTCCGCCAGCCAGCCGCTTGCCCGCGATGAAATGCAAGACCTCGAACGCTTCCTTCGTAACAGTTTGGTCGTTCTCGTCGTCGCTGACCAGCGCCCGGCACTCGTCCGAAGACAGCACCTCGGTCGGCTTGAAATGCCGGGACGCGAACGTGGACTTGCCGGACCCTGAAGGCCCGATGAGTACAACTAGAGAAAGCTCGGGGACCTCTATGTTCACGACCGGAACACCGCCATCTGCGTCGGTGCTCCCACCTCGGGGTCCTCTGGCCCGACCGTCTGGAAGGTCGTCTCGTAGCCGCTCCGCTCGGCCACGCCGCTGGCCCAGTCCTGGAACTCCGAGCGCGTCCATTCGAATCTGTGATCGCGATGCCGAAATGCACCGGAGGGCAGGCGCTCGAATCGCGGGTTGTATTCGGCATTGGGCGTGGTGACGACGATCGTCCCCGGACGTGCGTCACCGAAAACGACGCGCTCGAGCGCGGCCAGGCGCGAGGGGTCGAGGTGTTCGATCACCTCGACCAGGGTGGCGGCGTCGTAGCCGGCGAGCCTGCGATCTCGATACGTGAGCGAGCCGTGCAGCAGACGGATCCGCTCGCGCTGTCGGGATGGCAGACGGTCGAGGTCGAGCCGGCGGCGCGCGCCCTCCAGGGCCCCCCAGGCGACTTCTAGCCCGGCGATCTCCGTAAACTCCCGGCGCTTCAGCAGCGCAGCGAGCAGGCGGCCGGAGCCGCAACCGAGATCGATCACGCGGCTCGCGCCCACCTCCTCGAGTGCGGCGATCACCGCCGCCATACGCTGGTCTCCCAACCGAACCGGAGCCTCGAGTGCCTCCTCTTCCTGGTCTCCACACACGAGCTCCGCCTCAGGGTCCACCTGATCCTCCTCGAGGAGGCGGCCCAGGGCCTCGCGCGCGAGTCCTCGTTGATGGCGCAGGTATCTCGCAGTGATGAGCTCGCGCTCAGGGTGCGCGGCCAACCACCGCTCCCCTTTGCTGAGGAGCTTCTCGATCTCGTCCTCACCCACCCAGTAGTGCTTCTCATCGTCGAGTACGGGGAGCAGGACGTAGAGGTGCTCGAGGAGATCCTGCAGCCGTGCGGTTTGCCTCAGGCGCAGGTCGACGTACGGGCTCTTACCCCACTGCGGGAACCGAGCGTCAAGAGGATGCGGGTGCGCCTCGATCTCGTATCCGAGTGGGCCGAAGAGTCGCGCGATCAGCTCCTCGCCGCCGCGGCTCGGCACGGCCGGGAGTTGCACCTCGAGCGGGATGGGGGTTTCCGCTAGCTCGGCGTGCTCCCCGGCCCGGCCTCCGAGCGCAGAGCCGTACACCCGGGCGATGGCGACGCTCATAAACGACGAAGCCACGTACGGACGGTCGTTGACGTATTCGTGGAGAGCCGGCCCAGCGCCTCTCCCTTTCCTGACCAGGGCGATCGGGTCGACCTCGACGAGCATGGTCGCCGAGCAGCGATTCGGGCCGGCCTCCGGGTAGAAGACATGGGCTCGTCCGAAAGCAAGATCCACCGATCGCACGTTCGCCGGATTCTTGTGCAGCAAGAACCCGAGATCGGTCGCCGGCCTGTAAGTCGTCGAGATCGTCAGTAGCACGTGGGTCCCTCCGAAAGCCCTTGAACCTTCCGGTCCACGAATCAGCCTAGGCGACACCACTCAACCGCGGCTGCGCTCTGGATCCTCCGCGCGGAAACCACACCCGGCGCGAGCCGCCTCCTGGTCAGCGCCGCCGCTCCACCTTCCAGGCCGGCTGCGTACCTTGCAGGGTGGTGTGTGGCCAATCTCAGCCGTGTCGGGCTGCAAACCCGCAGGTGAGCGACTTGTAGCCCACGCCTCGGTCGGCCAGGCGTGACAGTTCCGGCGTCAAATAGGCGAACATAGGGCGCGCCCTATTCGGAGCGACGCTTCCGGGAGCCGCAAAACCGCCGGTCAGAGGCGAAGTTTTCTGGAGCGGACGACGGGATTCGAACCCGCGACCCCCACCTTGGCAAGGTGGTGCTCTACCAACTGAGCCACGTCCGCGAGGACGCTAAGTCTACCAGCCTCCCTCCGGCCTAGGCCCGAGGCGGACTAGACCGTGAGCGGCTGGGAGGTCCTGAGGCAGGTCGCCCCCTCCTCGCCGAGCAGACCGAAGCAGGTACGAACGAAGACCGTGTAGGACCCGGCCGCGGGCTTGGGAGCCGCGACCGTGAACTTCGAGGTGGCCGGGATGAAGCCGGCGGAGGACGTGTAGTTGACGTTGCTCTCCTGGGTCCCGGCCGGCGCGATACCCACCTCGACCTTCCCCGGAATCATGTAGCCGTATACCTCGCCCACCACGTCGTGAGTCGAGCCACCGCTGACGACGGCCCACGGGATCACGCCCGGAGCGCCGGGTGTCGAGGCGCCGACCTCGAAGGTGGAGCCGTAGGAAGCGGTACCGGCGATGTTGAAAGGAACGGTCCAGGAGATCTCCGTAGCGCTCATGGATCCCGTAACGGCAGTGCCGCACGTGTACGAGCCTGAAGCCGTTGAGCAGAGCTCGAACCACTTCTCGGTCTTCGGGAGCCAGCCAGAAACGTACGTACCCGCTGCCAGCCATTGGTTGTTGTCGGAACCGTTCACGGCGAGCGGCCAGACGTATCCGGCGGCCGGGCCGATACCGTCGACTACCGGAAGTCCGTCGTTCACCTTGATGGACAAGGTCAGCCTCTTCCCGGCGAGATTCGGGGTGATGTATGCGTCTCCCACGTCGTACCCGAGCCTGGCCACCGACGCGTCACCGGAGCCGTCGGTTCCCACCTTGGTCGCGTCGGTGGCGTCGGTACCGAGCGCAAGAGTGCCGGTTACGGTGACGTTGCTTCCCACGGTGACGGCGTCGACCTGTAGCGTGCTCGTCTCCTCGGAAAGCGCGGCGTGCTGGAAGAGAGAGGTGCAAAGCACCAGTAGAAGCGAGACGGTTCCGATCCTTCTCATCACGGGCTCCTTTTCGGGCGGATCTACCCGTAGGGTTCACCGGGCGAGGCTTACTTCCCTTTGTGCAGAGAGACAAAGGGAAGGCGGGGACTACGTGCCGCTGGAGCCGAATCCCCTTTGGCCCCTATCGGAATCTGGGAGCTCGGGGACCTCCGCGGGCTCGACCTCGGCGAAGGGCACCACCAGGAGCTGGGCGATCCGGTCTCCCCTGCTGATCTCCACCGACTCGATCGGGTCGAGGTTGACCACGGCGATCGTGACCTCCCCGCGATAGCCAGCGTCGATCAGCCCCGGCGAGTTCGACAGCGTCAGTCCCCGCTTGGAGGCAAGGCCTGAGCGTGGGAGCACGAGTCCGGCGTGGCCCTCCGGGATGGCCACGGCCAGCCCGGTGGGAATCATCGCCCGCTCCCCCGGCCCGACCTTGGCGTCGGCGTTGGCGGCGAGGTCGAGACCCGCGTCGCCTTGGCGCGCTCTCCGGGGAAGGGAGACCGAGGGGTCGAGCTTCGTGAACTCGACCCGCATGGCGAGGAACGCTAGCCGTTCGCCGGTTCAAACGCCAGGGCACGCTATCCTCGCGCGAATGTCTCCAGGACTCTGCTCGATCTGTGGCGCCATCCTTCGGGACGGGGCGTGCCCGAACGGCCATCCTCAGCGAGCCGTCCAGCGAGGGTACTCGTCCCCGCGCAGGCGGCGCATCTTCCCGATCCTTCTGCTGCTTCTTATCCTCGCAGGGGTCGCGTACGCCACGTTGATCTGGGTGCCCCGGAACGCCGCGCGGAACCTGATGCAGGCGTCATCCGAGGACTTCTCGCAGGCCGTCGTGGCCTACAGAGGCGCCGCCAACGTGCTCCCGCCGGCAGCGACCGACCCACAGGTGCTCGCGGATCTGGCGGCGACGGCGGCGGCAGCGGCCGCCCCGGCTCGCGATCAGCTCACCGAGGCGAGCACCGCCCTGGTGGAGCGACAGCCGCTCGACCTGCCGGTGATCTCCAGCCGACCGCCGCTCGACGAGGCGATTGCGCTGCGCGAGCGCATGACCGAGTACTACACGACCGCGCTCCAGGCCATCACGGGCCTCGAGCGTGCAGCGTCCTACCTCACGCAGGCGGCGGCGGTGCTGCCGGCGCTCGACAGCCTCGAGCGGAACGCTAACGAGGCTGACCCCGACGCTCCCCAGGCCATCGCGGCGTCCAGCATCCCGATCGCCGACCAGCTGCTCGCCGACCTCCAGGCCCTGACAGCGCCCGAGGAGCTCGCGGGACTGCACCAGTCGTTGCTGACCATCGCTCAGAGGATCCGGGACGGCCTCGACGCGCTCGCGGGGGCGCGCGGCGGCGAGGCCGGACGGCCCGTGGTCGCCGCGACGCTCAAGAACGTTCGCGACGAGATCGCGGCCTTCCGTCAGACGTTCGGCACCGCACCTCGTCGAGCTCGCGGCGCGGGATTGGGCCCGCTACTCGATGAGGTAGACGCGCTCACGATCGAGATCAGCCAACGACTGGCGGCGCTACAGGACGCCGGAGTTGGCGGCATCGTCCTCCCCGGTCAGTCCGCCTGATCTACGAGCAGCCGCTGGTCGCGCCGCAGCTGCCGCACACGTAGCAGGAGCCGGCCGGCTGCATCTTCGATCCGCACGAGTAGCACAGCGGTGCGTCGGACCTCTTCATGGTCGGGCCCGGCTCCACCGGCTTCTCGGTCAGCGTGATCGGCTTCGCTTCGCCGTTGGTTTCGGGGGCCCGCTCCATCGTGTCCGTGCCGTGGTCCTCCAGGGCGTCGGCCTTGCGCTCGGCGATCGACCTGACGCCGAGACCGTCGCGCGTCTCGGCCGGCAGGTACTCGAGCGCTAGCCGCTTGAAGATGTAGTCCACGAGTGACGACGCGAAGCGGATGTCCGGGTCTGACGTCATCCCGGACGGCTCGAACCTCATGTTCGTGAACTTCTCCACGTAGGCCTCGAGAGGCACGCCGTACTGCAGCCCGAGAGAGACCGAGATCGCGAACGCGTCCATGATGCCCGCAAGCGTCGAGCCCTGCTTCGCGACCTTCAGGAACACCTCGCCGATCCCGTCGCCCGGGTACTCGCCGGCGGTGATGTAGCCCTCGGCCTCTCCGACCGAGAACGAGAAGGTCTTCGCCGGCCGCGTGTTCGGCAGACGCCTCCGAACCGGGCCCTCCGCGCTGACGGGCACGACATCCTTCTGCTTCTTGGTCCCGGAGAGGGGCTGCGCGACCTTGCAGTTGTCCCGGTAGATCGCCACGGCCTTCAGGCCTAGCCTCGAGCCCTCTATGAACAGCTGCTCGACGTCCTCCACCGTCACGTCCTCGGGCATGTTCACGGTCTTGGAGATCGCGCCCGAGATGAACGGTTGGACCGCCGCCATCATCTTGACGTGGCCCATGTAGTGGATCGTGCGCTCGCCCATGGCCGTGTCGAAGACCGCCTCGTGCTCCTCCTTGATGTGGGGAGCGTCAGCCACCGTGTTGTGCTCCGAGATGTACTCGACGATGTCGCCGACCTGCTCGATCGTGTAGCCGAGGCGCATCAAGGCACGGGGAACCGTCTGGTTGACGATCTGCATCGTCCCGCCGCCGACCAGCTTCTTGTTCTTGACCAGCGCGAGGTCGGGCTCGATGCCGGTAGTGTCGCAGTCCATCATCAGGCCGATCGTCCCTGTCGGCGCCAGCACGGAAGCCTGCGCGTTCCGGTAGCCGTGTCGCTCACCCAGAGCGATCGCCTCGTCCCAGGCCTTCTTGCCGGCGGTCAGCAGCGCCTCGGGGACGTGGTCGGCGTCAATGTCCTCGGCCGCCCGCCGGTGCTTGGTCATGACCCGCAGCATCGCGTCGGCGTTCGGCGCGTAACCCGCGAACGGGCCCATGTGCTCGGCGATCTTCGCCGAGGTCGCGTACGAGTGGCCGGTCATCAGCGCCGTGATCGCGCCGGCCCATGCGCGCCCCTCGTCCGAGTCGTAGGGAAGCCCCCGAGCCATGAGCAGGGCTCCTAGGTTCGCGTAGCCGATGCCGAGCTGACGGAACGACTTCGCGTTCTGGCCGATCTTCTCGGTCGGGTAGTCCGCGTTGCCGACCAGGATCTCCTGCGCGGTGAACAGGACGTCGACGGCCTGCTTGAACGCGGGCACGTCGAAGCGACCGTCATCATCGACGAACTTCAGGAGGTTGAGGCTTGCCAGGTTGCATGCCGAGTTGTCGAGGTGCATGTACTCCGAGCACGGGTTCGAGGCGTTGATCCGCCCCGACGCCGGCGACGTGTGCCAGTCGTTGATCGTCGTGTCGTACTGCATGCCGGGGTCCGCGCACTCCCACGCGGCCTGCGCGATCTCACGCATCAGGTCGCGGGCCCGGACCGTCTGCACAGGCTCACCGGTCTTGACC
>JBOGVX010000110.1:0-7695 GCA_050693165.1 Actinomycetota bacterium
GATTCTAGGCCGACTCGGCGCGAGTTGTGTGCTCCCCGAAGGACGGCTGCTCGAACGCCGCCTCGAGGAGAGGGTCGCGGGCCAGCAGGTAGCGGTGCAGGCTCCGGTAGTCGGCGTGATTGAGCGCCTTGAGGATGACCTGGATGGGCACGTCGTTGCGCTCCGCGAGGTTCGTCGCGAACGTGTCGCGGAGGCAGTGCGTGCCCTGCTTCGCGCGTGGAACGCCCGCGGCCACGGCCGCCCTTTTGTACCAGTCGGCGATCGCCTTCTTGTTCACACCGATCAGCGTCGGCCGGTGACGGAAACCGTCCCACGCCTGGAGCTCCCGGACGGCGATGACGGCGAGCGGCGTCAGAGGCAGGCTGTAGGGTCGATTGTTCTTCGCGAAGCGGAAGTGAACGTAGCGCCCGGGCTGAGGATCGCGGGGCACGTCTTCCTCCAGGATGGCGGCAAGGCTCGACACGCGAGCTCCCGTCTCCAGCTGTAGGAGCAACGTCCACGCCCTGCGGCCGGACAGGTCCGCCCAGCTCGTAGCGACGAGCACCCGGACCAGCTCCTCCTCGGTGAGAGGATTCGCGGGTTTCGCCGGCGTCGTGCGGTTGCGGATCTCCCCGGCCGGGTTCTCGGGATAGATGCCCCTTCTCGTCGCGTACTTCCAGTACGACTTGGCGGCGGCGATGATCGTCTCGCGCGTCGGCGCGTGGGGGTTCAGCTCGAGCAGGTAGCGCGTGAAGACCTCCTCCGTGATCTCGGTCGGGTCCAGGCCGCGATCGACACCGATGTCGAACAGGATCGCTCTCACGTAGCGGTAGTAGTTCTGGATCGTGTCCGGGGAGTAGCGATTGACCTCAAGGAAGTCTCGCCAGGCTCGAACACTGGCGAAAAGCTCTATCGCTGCCATCTCGGCGGCCGCGACGAGCGCGGGGACTGCGGGCGATGCCATCGGGGAAGGTCTCGGGACATTACTACCCACCGTGGACCTACGCACTCCCCCACTCCGGGGTCCTCGGATAGGTAGGACGGGGGCCTTGCCATCCCCCGGTTGGGGGCGTTCGCTCACCGAGCGGCTGATGGAACGGGCCGCAAGTGGCGACCCCTCGCAGGCGGACCTTTCGGACTGAACAAAGCGCCCGGGAATGTCCCTATGGTAGCGTCAAGGCCACCCCGCACCGGAGGTCGAATGGCGGATTTCGAGACCCTGAAGTACGGCATGCACGATGGGCTGGCCACGGTCACGCTGAACAGACCCGACAAGCGCAACGCCATCAACGCCCAGATGTTCAGCGAGCTCGGGGACGCGGCCGAGCGCGCAGCCAACGACCCCGGCATCCGGGTCGTGCTGATCACGGGCGAGGGAGAGTCGTTCAGCGCCGGGATCGACGTGCTGCTCCTCAACCAGCTCTCGGGAACGAGGGGGGCCAGGTTCCGCTCGTTCGTCAGGACCGCGCAGCGCCCGGGCTTCATCCTCTCGAGCATGGACAAGCCGACCGTCGCGGCGGTCCAGGGGCATGCGGTCGGGGCCGGCTTCCAGCTCGCTCTGGCCTGTGACATTCGCCTAGCTTCCGAGGATCTTCGCTTCGCGATGCTCGAGGTCCGCTTCGGACTGATCCCCGACCTGGGTGGGCTGCACAGGCTCTCCAGGCTGATCGGACCCGCGAAGACCAAGGACATCGTGTGGACCGGACGGAGCGTCGAGGCCGAGGAGGCCGAGCGCCTCGGCCTGGTGAACCGCATCGTTCCCAACGGCACGCTGGAGAAGGAAGCCGAGGCGTACGTCCGCGAGCTCGTGTCCTCTCCCCCGCTGCCAGTCAGCCTGACGAAGAGCCTCATCGACCGGGCACACGAGACGGCACTCGAGACATCGCTCGAACGCGACGCGCAGGCCCAGGCCGCCTGCATCGAGAGCGAGGATCACCACGAGGCGATCGAGGCATACCTGGAGAAGCGCCCCGCCCGATTCCACGGCCGCTAGGCAGGCCCAAAAACTCATAGCAGGAAGGAGCCCGTATGACGTCGAATTCCCTGGTCAAGCCCATATTGTCTGGAGGTACCCCATGAAGCGTTCCAAGCGTGCGCTCGCGCTGGTGACGGGAGCGATCATTCTCGGCCTGGTGGCCGAGGCCGGCGCGTTCGACTTCAGCCCGACCATCGACTTCACGCTCGGCGACAAGAAGGCCAACGTGAACTCGACCCTGAGGACGGTGGTCAAACAGGACAGCGGCGAAGAAGAGCTCAAATCTGTCGAGCTCAAGGTTCCGGCCGGGTTCAGCCTTGCGCTGGACCAGCAGCTCACCGACGGTGAGACGCTCGGGGCCGGGGCGATCACGATCGACGTTGGTCCCAGGTGTCGCGGCGTCCCCGCAGCGTCGGCTCCTGCGAATATCCCGGTGAACATCGTCGAGCGCAACCGCCGGCAGCCCGAGATCGCCGCCGATGTTAAAGCGGTCTACGTTGTCGACCTTCGGCCCGTTACCACCATCGACCTGCTGGTCACGGGCTCCACGGACAAGGGATGGACACTGTTTGGCAACGTTCCTCCGAACGCCGATACGTGCCCTCCTTTCACCTTCGACGCCACGTTCCGCGCTCGTGCGGAAGACAGCGAGACCCCGATCCTGACCAACCCGCAATTCGGCGGCGATTACAAGTTCGAGGCCAAGTTCGTCGGACTTCAGGGCGGAGTCAGCGACCACGAGCAGACCGTGAAGATCGAGGGCCCGTCCGGGGGTGGCTCCGCCACCCAGTCGACCGGGACCAAGAGCTGCAAGGGCCTGAAGGGCAAGAAGAAGAAGCGCTGCAAGAAGCGCCTTAGCTAGCTCAAGCACACACGAGGCCCCCGGAGCGTTCCGGGGGCCTCCCTCTTTGTGGAGAAGGGAAGCTAGGTGCCCGTGTCGAATGATTCTTTCGTGGCCGCCCGTGCCCGTAGGCTCGCCCTGATACCGCTGCTCGTGGTCTTGATCGCCGTGCCCGACATGGGCCGTGCGGCGGACAACCCGGACTGCCTGGTCGAGATCGCGGGGGTGAACCTCCAGACCGCCACGATCCCAGAGATCCAGGAAGCCCTCGCCGCCGGACGCCTCACCAGCAGGCAGTTGGTCGAGCGGTACCTGCAGAGGATCGCCTTCTTCGACACCTCCGGCGCCGCACTCAACTCGGTTCGAGAGCTACACCCCATGGCTCTGGAGCAAGCGGACGCGATGGATCAGGAGCGGGCGGCCGGGATGGTCAGAGGGCCGCTCCACGGCATCCCCGTACTCCTCAAGGACAACATCGGGACGAACGACATGCCGACCACCGCAGGATCGATCGCGCTCGCCGGCAGCATCCCCGTGAACGACGGCTTCCTCACATCTCAGCTCCGCAAAGCGGGTGCGATCATCCTCGGCAAGGCGAACCTCAGCGAGTTCGCAAACTGGGTCGACCTCAGCATGCCTTCCGGCTACAGCTCCCTCGGCGGTCAGGTGATCAACGCCTACAACTTCTCCGCAACACCCAGTGGCTCGTCCTCGGGATCCGGAGTGGCTGAGTCGATGGCGCTCACCACCGCCGCGGTCGGCACCGAGACCTCGGGGAGCATCATCTCGCCGAGCTTCGCCAACAGCGTCGTGGGTCTCAAGCCCACTCTCGGCCTCATCAGCCGGGCCGGGGTCATCCCGCTCGCCGAGAGCTTCGACACGCCCGGGCCCATGACCAGGAACGTGACGGACAACGCGATAATGCTCGGCGGGATGGTCGGCGTGGATCCTCGAGATCCCGCAACCGCCGCGAGCGAGAGCCACTTGCCCCCGGGCAACGACTACACCCCCGCGCTCGACGAGGGCGGGCTCCTCGGCGCGAGGATCGGATACGACACGAGCAACAGACCCGGCGGCACCCAGGCAGCAGTTTGGGACCAGGCAGTCGCCGATCTTCGAGCGGCCGGGGCGGAGATAGTTCCTATCGATGGGCTCGACTCACTCCAATTCGTAGGGCTCCAGGAGATAGCGGCGATCCCCAACGAGTTCAAGGGAGGCCTGAACGCCTACCTCGCGTCGGAGGCGGATCCCCCGAGCGGCACCGAGACGCTGGCCGAGATCATCGAGTACAACGAGCAGCACCCAGAGGAGGTCAAGTACGGGCAGAACCTGCTCATCGCCTCGAACGCGACGCCCGGAGTCGTTGCGGCGGGAATACCGCAGCGCGAGTCGACCAGGGCGAGCGCTCGCGCGGCCATCGACTCGACGTTCCTCCGCTACGACCTCGACGCGGTGATCTCGCCTAACTCGACCTACGTCAACGTCGGGGCGGCCGCGGGCTACCCGACGCTCACCGTCCCGGCCGGTTACACCGGAAATGGCCGGACCCCGATAAACCTCTCGTTCCTCGGAACCGCGTGGGACGAGCCGGAGCTGCTGCGGTTCGGCTACGCCTACGAGCAGCACAGCATGCGCCGGGTCCCGCCGACGTTCGTGAACGATGAGCTCTTCCCCGAGGGCTGCACGACCGAACCCATCTGAGGTTTACTCCGGGTCATGGCCGAGCCGGACTCCGGTCCCTACGAGCCCATAGAGGGCATCTCCCTCGAGAAGTACGCCCGGGTCGCCGTGGAGCTGCACAGAACCACCCAGGAGAAGATGGATGAGGCCGCCGAGGCTCTCGGCATACCCGCCGGCCGGCTCACGGCAATCGCCGAAGGGTGGAACAAGCGGATGACCGACCATCCGGAGGTCGTCCACAAGTACAGCGAGCTCTACCAGAAGGGCATGAAGGACGCGGGTATCGAGGCCCCGGACATCTCGATCGAGCAGTACGCGGACATCCTTCGTCAGGGAAGGACCCGCCCGATCACCGAGATCCTCCCCGAGTTCGGCCTGAACATGCAGACCTTCGCGATGGTCTCGGGCCAATGGATCGAGAAGATGAGCGGAGACCCCCAGATCGCCGCGAAGCTGGCCGGCCTGATGGGTGACGTCCAGCAGCCTCCCGCTCCCTAGAAAGAGGAAGGGCCGGTCTCTCGACCGGCCCCTCTCCACTTACTCGCGCGCGCCCTACGGGCAGCTCGAGGTCAGATAATCCAGCGCCCGGCAGATGAGGTCTGCCCGCTCGACGGCGGTGCTGACTCCCTCCAGTCCGAACCCGAAGTGGAGCGACTTGAAGTCGGCGTCGCTCGGGTCCATGCCGACGATCGCACCCTCCTCGTACCCGACGTCCGCCGTCCGGAAGAAGTCGTTCGGGTTGGGACCGCTGCCGGCCGGCGGTCCGGGGACCGTCCACCCGCCCTGATCGGCCTCGAAGCCCGTCGTCCCCTCGCCGGTGGACACGGTGATGTCGTCCACCCAGACACCGAGGCCCTGGATGGCCCAGTCGCTGGCGTAGCTGATGTAGAGCTCGACCTCGTCGCCCGCGTACTCCGCCGCGGGCAGGTCGACGTGCCACAGCTCCCAGCCGTCGGAGCGGCCCGAGGACGCGTTCCACGATCCCGACGTCCCGCTCCCGGAGCAGTCGGCGCCCTGGTACTGAGCCAGCCACGGATGGAGCTCGTGCCAGCCCTCCGGACACGAGTCGCCTGTGCTGTTACTCGTGTGCAGGTTGGCGTCGGGGAGCGTGGCCCAGGTGTCGTCGGTCACGTTGTACGCCTCGACGAACACGAAGTCCCAGGCCGGCTCGGTGTCGTAGGAGACATAGAACTCCATGCTCGCGCCACCCCCGGGGACGCTGACCGTGTGCGCGAGCCTCTTGTACGTGATGTCGGCACGGTTCGAGTACATGTACTGAGTGCTGCCGAGGTGAGGCTGGAACGGCCCGCTGACACCATCGTCCCACTCCGCGAACGCGTCGCTGGTGAACTGCGGGTAGTCCGCGGGCTTCAGCAGGCTGCTGGTCGTGAGGAATGACTCGGCGCTGACCTGGTTGTCGGCACTAAGGGGTCCGTTGATCCCCCATTCGGTTGGCGGAGGATCGAACGGCGCGGTGAGCCCGGCCACGTCGAACGGCTCGCCACTCCCGTCCAGGCCCGCGTCGTCGTTGTAGATGTACGAGCCCAGCCAGTACTGCAGGAAGTCGTCGTCCGGGATCCTGCAGTCGAGATTGTTGAAGTTGGGCATCTGACCGTCGCAGAAGGGCGGGGTGCTGACCGCGTTGAACGGGAACCCCTGGGCCAGCTGAACACCTGCGTGCTGCCCGGTGAACAGGAGCTTGCCGCCTTCGTTGAGGTATTCACGAACCTCCAGCATCTCCCGGAATCCCAGCGTCGAGAAGCCCGTGCCCGGCTGCTGTCCCGGCTCGCGGGTCAGGAAGTCGTTCCCCGTGTACCAGATCACAGCGTCGTAGTGGTTGAGTACACCGAGGTAGCTAGGCGCCGTACGGCCCATCGCGTCCACGTCGTACACGTCGTAGTCGATGCCATTGGCGTCCAGGGCTGCGGTGTACTCCTCCAGGAGGAATGGCCCGGCCGTGGACGGGTATGCGGGAACGTTCGTCGCTCCGGTGTAGTCCTCCGCGGACAGGATCAGAACAGGGACGTGGCCGCCCTCTCCGACCGGAGGATTCTTCTCGACGACCTCGAAGGTGAACGAGTCGCTGGACTTTCCGGCACCCGTGAACCACACATCGACAGTGTTTCCGATCGAAGCCGAGCTCAGGTCCATCATTCCGCGGAGGAAGCTGTAGTACTCCTGGCCGGGCCCGCCGTACCGGTCCCCGCCCGCCCACTGAGACGTGGGTGCGGTCAGCGTGCTCCCACCATTGATCGAGTAGTTCAGCGTGACCGCATCCGCCGGCTCGTCGGGCGTCCCGTTTCCGTTCAGGTCCCGCTTCGCGATGACCTGGGCCTCCTGCTCCTCACCGTAGGAGTGAGCGAACGTCAGGTCGCTGAGGGGGTTGGATGCCTTCTGTGGGTCGATCTGCGAGACGTCCAGGTAGAACGGCTGGGTCTTGATACCGACCGATGACACCGGGTCGTCGGGGTCCTTGGCCGAGAGCGCAACGCTCAGGGCGAAAGGCTGGATCCTGTTGAACTCGGCCTGGATCTCGCCCTCCTTGTCGGGGAAGACGAAGCCGTCACCGTTCGGTCCCTCGCTCAGCTCCGGGACCCAACCGAGCGTCCCGCGCTCCGCGTACGCGAAGTCGTTCGTGTCACCGTTCGTGATGTAGAGCTCGGAGCTGCTGATCCCGGGGCTGAAGCTCGGGATCGCCGAGTGCTTGTCGGTACCCGAGAGCGCGACGAAGATCGGGTCGTCGGCAGTCGGAGTGTCCATGATGCTGCCCAGCCCGTACAGCAGCTGCTGAGCGACCGAGTGCCAGTTGATGTGGAACGCGAACTCCACGTTGTCGTAGAGCTCGATCATCGCCTTGGTCTCGGGCTCCGACCCCGCAGAAGGACCACGATAGGTCTCACTCGATCCAAGCGGGGACGACCCCTCCTCGTCGTAGCCCCAATGCTCGGGGAAGTTACGGTTCGGGTCTACGCCGTCGAGGCTGTCGATCGTGCCGCTGGAATCGTTGTCGCGGAGGTTCTTGCGCCACAACCGGTTGTCCGGGGTGAACGTGTACTGGTACCCGTCCGGGTTCGTCACGAGGATGAACCACAGCTCCGTGGTCTGGAGGAGCTTCTTGACCTGGGCGTTCCCCGACTCGTACTTCTTGACGACCCACTCAAGGAACCGGCGATTGACCTCGCCGCCGATCCACTCACGAGCGTGCTGCAGGGAGTTGTAT
>JBOGVX010000111.1:0-11154 GCA_050693165.1 Actinomycetota bacterium
GGCAAGGGCAACCCCGAGGGCTGGGTCGCGGTCGTCAAGCCCGGGCGCGTCATGTTCGAGCTGTCGGGCGTGTCGCCGGCTATCGCTAAGGAGGCCATAAGCCGTGCGGCCCACAAGCTTCCGATCAAGACCAAGTTCGTGACCAGGCTCGGAGGAGCGCCTCAGTGAGAACCGTAGAGCTTCGTGAGCTACCCGAGGAGGAGCTGCACGCGCGGCTGGACTCGGCCAAGGAGGAGCTGTTCAACCTCAGGTTCCAGCTCGCCACGGGCCAGCTCGACAACCCGATGCGCATTAAGCAGGTGCGCCACAACATCGCGCGGATCATGACCGTGCTGACCGAGCGCGACCTCGGCGAGGAGCCCGAGGCCAGCCCGGGGACCGAGACCGAGACCGAGACCGAGGAGGCGTCCTAGTTGGCCGAGCGTGGAGACCGCAAGATGCGTACCGGCGTCGTCGTCTCCGACCGCATGGACAAGACGGTCGTGGTCCAGGTCGAGCGAAGGAAGGCTCACCCTCTGTACGGGAAGTCGCTGCGCCGTACCTCGAAGCTCCAGGCCCACGACGAGCAGAACGACGCTCACGTGGGCGACAGGGTCCGGGTCGTCGAGACCCGGCCGCTGTCCAAGACCAAGCGCTGGCGCCTGGCCGAGATCCTGGAGAAGGCCCAATGAATCTGGTGGTTCTTTGATCCAGCAAGAGACGCGCGTACGCGTTGCCGACAACACTGGTGCCCGCGAGGTGCTCTGCATCCGCGTGCTCGGCGGCTCCTCGCGCCGCTACGCCGGGGTCGGCGACATCATCGTGGGCAGCGTGAAGGATGCTCTTCCCGGCGCCCAGGTGAAGAAGGGCGACGTGGTCAAGGCCGTCGTCGTACGCACGGCCAAGGAGAAGCGGAGGATCGACGGTTCGTACATCAAGTTCGACGACAACGCGGTGGTCCTGATCAATGAGCAGCGCCAGCCGCGGGGAACCCGCATCTTCGGGCCCGTGGCGAGAGAGCTAAGGGAGAAGAGGTTCATGAGGATCATCTCGCTCGCGCCGGAGGTGCTTTGAATGCCGGGCGTTGACATAAAGAAGGACGACGAGGTGCAGGTCATCCACGGCAAGGACCGCGGAACCCGTGGGCGCGTTGTGCGCGTGCTTCCCAAGCGCGGCCGGATCATGGTCGAGGGCATAGCTCGCGCCAAGAAGCACTCGCGCCCGTCCAAGCAGCGCCAGCAGGGCGGGATCATCGACATCGAGCAGTTCGTCGACATCTCCAACGTTGCGATCGTGTGCAAGTCGTGCGGGCTGGCGACTCGCGTCGGCCACAGGATCGACGGCGGCAAAAAAACCCGGATCTGCCGTAAGTGCGAGAGCGACCTATGAGCGAGCAGCCGAGACTAAAGACCCGATACCGGGAAGAGCTACTCCCCGCGCTCCAGAAGGAGCTCGGATTCACCAATCCCATGCGCGTGCCGCGGATGGAGAAGATCGTGGTGAACATGGGGGTCGGCGAGGCGGCTCGGGACGCGAAGGTGCTCGACGGCGCGCTCGAGGACATCGCGACGATCACCGGCCAGAAGCCCCTCGTCACCAAGGCGAGGAAGTCGATCGCCAACTTCAAGCTGCGCGAGGGCATGGCCATCGGGGCCAAGGTCACGCTGCGGGGCGATAGGATGTGGGAGTTCCTCGACCGCCTGCTGGCGACGGCATTGCCGCGGATCAGGGACTTCCGGGGGCTCAACCCGCGCGCGTTCGACGGCCGCGGCAATTACACGCTCGGCCTCACGGAGCAGCTGGTCTTTCCGGAGATCGATTACGACAAGGTGGATACGGTACGCGGCATGGACATAACTGTGGTAACGACGGCGGTCACGGACGACGAGGGGCGTGCGCTGCTACGCGCGCTCGGGTTCCCCTTCACAGGGGAGCCGGCGGTCGCCGAGGGCGCCGCTTAGGAGCTGAAGAGATGGCGAAGAAAGCACTGGTCAACAAGGCGAACCGCCGGCCGAAGTTCAGGTCGCGCGGCTACACGCGCTGCCGTCGTTGCGGCAGGCAGCGCGCCGTGTTCCGCAAGTTCCGCCTCTGCAGGATCTGCTTCCGGCAGCTTGCCCACGCGGGCGAGATCCCGGGCATCACGAAGGCGAGCTGGTGATGGAGGAGATGCGCCGATGATGACCGACCCCATCGCCGACATGCTGTCGCGGCTCCGCAACGGCAACACGGCCTACAAGGACGAAGTCCCCATGCCCGCCTCCAGGTTGAAGGAGGAGATAGCCCGCGTGCTCGAGCGCGAGGGCTACGTGCAGGGCTACCGGGTAGAGGGCGAGGACCCGAAGCGCGAGATCGTCGTCGAGATGAAATACGGACCCGAGCGGGAACGCACGATCAACGGGATCAAGCGAGTCTCGCGTCCTGGTCGCCGCGTGTACGCGAACCGCGGGGGGCTGCCTCGTGTCATGGGCGGGCTAGGCATCGCGATCCTGTCGACGTCACAGGGGCTTATGACGGACCGCCAGGCTTCCCGAGCGGGAGTCGGTGGCGAGGTCCTGTGCCACGTCTGGTGATGGAGAGATAGATGAGCCGTATCGGAAAACAGCCCATAGAGATCCCAGGCGGAGTGACCGTTGACGTTAGCGGCGAGAACGTCAGCGTCAAGGGCCCGAACGGAACGCTGTCGCAGCGCGTGAGCCCGGACATGAAGGTCACGGTGGCGGACGGCGTGGTGACGGTCGAGCGTCCCTCGGACGAGCGAGAGCACCGCGCCCTCCATGGTCTGACCCGCAGCCTGATAGCAAACATGGTCGAGGGTGTCACCAAGGGCTTCGAGAAGCGCCTGGAGATCCAGGGCGTGGGCTACCGAGCCGCGCTGCAGGGCAAGGATCTCGAGATGCAGCTGGGCTTCTCGCACCCCGTGCCGTTCCCTGCGCCCCAGGGGATCGAGTTCGAGGTACCCGCTCCCACCAGGATCACCATCAAGGGCATCGACAAGCAGCTCGTGGGGGAGACCGCCGCGAGGATCCGTCGCATCCGCAAGCCCGAGCCATACAAGGGCAAGGGGATCCGCTACGAGGGCGAGTACGTCCGCAAGAAGGCCGGCAAGGCCGCGAAGACGGCGGTGGCGTGATGCTAGCTCAGAGGAAGCGCGAAGCGGTTCAGCGCAGGCACCGCAGGGTGCGCAAGCGCATCCTCGGCGCCTCGGAGCGCCCCCGTCTGACGGTGTACAGGTCGAACAGGCACATCTACGCGCAGGTCGTCGACGACTCGACGGGTCGCACGCTCGTGGCGGCCTCGACGCTCGACTCAGATGCGAGCGGCAAGGGCGATAAGAAGGCGGCGGCCAAGCGAGTCGGAGAGCTGATCGCCAAGCGAGCCAAGGACGCCGGTGTCGACAAGGTGGTGCTCGACCGAGGCGGGCGTCTCTACCACGGGCGCGTGCGCTCGGTCGCCGATGCCGCGCGTGAGGGAGGGCTGCAGATTTGAGACGCTACGACCAGGGTGGTGACCAGCGCAGCGGGTACGAGGAGCGCGTCGTCAACATCAACCGCGTGGCCAAGGTCGTCAAGGGTGGCCGCAGGTTCTCGTTCGCCGCACTCGTGGTCGTCGGTGACGCCGCGGGTCGTGTCGGCATCGGCTACGGGAAGGCCAAGGAGGTCCCCGCTGCGATCCAGAAGGGCGTCGAGGACGCGAAGAGGACGATGTTCGAGATCCCGCTGATGGGCACGACGATCCCGCACCAGGTCCTCGGCGAGGACGCCGGCGGAAAGGTCCTCCTCAAGCCGGCGGCGCCGGGTACCGGCGTCATCGCGGGTGGTCCGGTACGGGCCGTCGTCGAGTGTCTCGGCATCAAGGACATCCTTTCGAAGTCCCTGGGGTCCGGGAACCCGATCAACATCGTTCGAGCGACCGTCGAGGGGCTGCGCCAGCTGAGGCGCCCCGAGGAGGTGGCGCGTCTGCGAGGCCGTCCCATCAACGAGGTCGCCCCGCGCCCCATGCTCGAGGCTATGGCCGCGGCTGAGGCACGCTCCGCCGCCACAAGGGCCGAGTCCGGCCTGGAAGAGGAAGGCTAGGAACGTGGCGAAGCTCAAGATCACGCAGCGACGCGGCCTGCCGGGGAAGATCGAGCGGCAGAAGGCCACGGTGAAGGCGCTCGGGCTGAAGCGAGTCCGCCACTCCGTCATCAAGGAGGACCGCCCCGAGATCCGCGGGATGATCGCGAAGGTAAGCCACCTCGTGGACGTCGAGGAGGTCGAGTGAAGCTCCATCACCTGAAGCCGGGCAGCGGCGTGCAGAAGAAGAGGCGTGTGGGCCGCGGCCGCGCCGCGGGGCAGGGCAAGACTGCCGGCCGTGGCACCAAGGGCTATCTCGCCCGGCACACAAAGCGTGCGGGGTTCGAGGGTGGGCAGATGCCCATGACCCGGCGGGTGCCCAAGAAGCCCGGCTTCACGAACCGCAACCGCGAGGAGTTCGCGGTCGTGAATGTCGACAAGCTGGCCACGAAGTTCCAGGCGAATACCACGGTGACTCCCGAGGCCCTCGTCGAGGCCGGGCTGGTTCGCAAGAGGCTCCCGGTGAAGGTGCTCGGGGGCGGGGAGATCGACAGGCCCCTGACCGTGCAGGCACACGCGTTCACCCGAACTGCCAAGCAGAAGCTGGAGCAGGCCGGCGGCAGCGCAGAGGTTCTCGGGGAGAGCCCTCCGAAGTCGGAGGGGTAGACTAGGCGGCCTCGCAGGGGGAGAACGTGCTCAGAGCCTTCATCAACGCCTTCAAGATCCCGGATCTCCGCAAGAAGATCCTCTTTACCCTGCTCGTCATCGCGATCTACCGCCTTGGCTCGTTCCTGCCGCTGCCGAACGTGGACGTGCAGCAGCTCGCGGCATCGACCGGTCAGTCGGGCCAGCAGGGGTTCTTCTCGTTCATCAACCTCTTCTCAGGGGGAGCGCTCACCAGGCTCGCCGTGTTCGCGCTCGGGATCATGCCCTACATCACGAGCTCGATCATCATGCAGCTCCTCACCGTCGTGATCCCCAAGCTCGAGCAGTGGCAGAAGCAGGGCGAGATCGGCCAGAAGCGGATCACCCAGTGGACCCGCTACATGACGGTCACGCTTGCCCTCATCCAGTCCACCGGATTGCTCTTCCTCTTCAACTCCCAGTTCCAGGGATCGATCAAGTCCTTCACGGCTCCACGGATCGCCTTCATGGTGCTGATCCTCACGGCGGGCACCGCCATGATCATGTGGCTCGGCGAGCTCATCACCCAGCGAGGAATCGGGAACGGCATGTCCATGCTGATCTTCACCAGCGTGATCTCCGAGCTTCCCTCGCAGGGCTACTCCATCTTCCAGCAGGGCAGCCTCGAGTTCGGCGTCATCCTTGGCATCGCGCTCCTGATCATCGTGGCTGTCGTGTTCATGGAGCAGGGGCAGCGGAGGATCCCGGTCCAGTACGCGAAGCGTGTCGTCGGGCGGCGGATGACCCAGGGCGGCAGCACCTACATCCCGCTGAAGGTCAATCAGGCCGGCGTCATCCCGATCATCTTCGCGTCATCGGTCCTGTACTTCCCGACGCTTCTCAGGTCGGTGGTTCAGTGGGACTGGTTCAGGAACATCATCGACAACCACCTCCTGAACCAGGGGAGCGCCGTGTACATCATCGTGTACGGCCTACTGGTCGTGTTCTTCGCCTACTTCTACACGGCGATCTCCTTCAACCCGAACGACACCGCGGACAACATCCGTAAGTACGGAGGGTTCATCCCGGGCATCAGACCTGGCAAGCCCACCGCGGATCACCTCGACCACATCCTCACCAGGATAACGCTGCCCGGGGCACTGTTCCTGGCGACCATCGCGTTGATCCCGTCGATCGCGCTTATCATCCTCGGCATCCCCACGAGCACGTTCCCCTTCGGCGGGACCTCGGTGCTGATCACCGTGGGCGTGGCCCTCGAAACGATGAAACAGCTCGAGTCGCAGCTCACGATGCGGCACTACGAGGGCTTCATCAAGTAGATGCGCATACAGGGAAAGAGCGCATGAGGCTGGTGCTGCTCGGCCCACCCGGCGCCGGAAAGGGCACGCAGGCGCACCGCCTGGCGGACTACCACGGCATCAAGCTGATCGCGACCGGCGACATCTTCCGGCAGAACGTCCGGGACGAGACGCCACTGGGCCTCAAGGCCAAGTCCTACATGGACTCCGGCGAGCTTGTTCCCGACGACGTCGTGATCGAGATGCTGCTGGAGGAGCTTCGGAAGCAGCAGAACGGCTTCCTGCTCGACGGGTTCCCCAGGACCATCCCTCAGTCGCTGGCGCTCGAGTCAGCGCTGGGGGAGATGGGTCGCCCGCTGCACGCCGTGCTCAAGTTCTCGATCCCCGACGACGTCGTCATCGAGCGCCTGACCGGCCGCAGGACGTGCAAGCGATGCGAGCGCACCTACAACCTTGTCTCCAAGCCGCCTCGTGTCGAGAGCGTGTGCGACGCTTGCGGAGGACCACTGGTGCAGCGCGAGGACGACCGGGAAGAGACCGTCAGGCACCGTCTCGATGTCTACCACCGCGACACGGAGCCTCTCCAGAAGTTCTACTGGGACCGCGGCCTGCTGCGAGAGGTCGACGCCGTCGGCGAGGTCGAGGAGATCACCCGCCGCGCGATCGAGGCTCTGGGCGATCTGACCCGGGACTGACCGCACCACCGTGATCATCCTCAAGTCCCCGGCCGAGATCGAGAAGATGCGCCGCGCCGGCCGCATCGTCGCAGCCACCAGACACAAGGTCGTCGACGCGGTTCGCCCGGGCGTGACGACCGATGACCTAGACAAGGTCGCCGAGAAGTACATCGCCGAGCAGGGCGCGACGTCGAACTTCAAGGGCTACAGGGGCTTCCCCAAGACGATCTGCGCCTCGATCAACGAGCAGGTGGTCCACGGCATCCCCGGTAAGCGCGTGATCAAGGAAGGCGACCTTGTATCTCTAGACTTCGGGGCGATCTGGGAGGGCTACCACGGAGACTCCGCCATCACGGTCTTCTGCGGAGAGCCGCCCTCCGGCGAGGCCGAGAAGCTGGTCCGCATCACCGAGGAGGCGCTCCAGGCCGGCATCAGCCAGATCAAGGACGGCCACCGCCTGTCGGACATCGGTCACGCGGTGCAGCAGGTCGTCGAGGGCGCAGGCCTCAGCGTGGTCCGCGAGTACGTCGGCCATGGGATCGGCCAGAGCATGCACGAGGACCCCCAGATCCCGAACTACGGAGAGCCGGGCCGGGGCCCTGCCCTGAAGCCCGGCATGGTCCTGGCCGTCGAGCCCATGGTGAACATGGGCGGCTGGGAGACCCGGGTCCTGGACGACGACTGGACAGTGGTGACGGCCGACGGCAGCCTCTCGGCCCACTTCGAGCACACGATCGCCCTGACCGAGGACGGCCCAGAGGTCCTCACAGAGGGCTGACCTGGACGTCTTAGCCGAGGGCCCCTTATACTTCCGTCCGGCCTCCATCGGGGGTCCATTCAGCATGTTCGGGAATCTCCTCCTGGGGGCGAGCGTTGAAGGTACGGCCGTCGGTCAGAAAGATGTGTGAGAAGTGCAAGGTGATCCGCCGACGCGGGCGGGTCATGGTCATCTGCACGAACCCCAGGCACAAGCAGAGGCAGGGATAGGGCATGGCTCGAATCGCAGGCGTCGATCTTCCCCGCGACAAGCGGGTTGAGATCGCGCTGACCTACATCTACGGCATCGGGCCGACCAAGGCCCGCCAGACCGTCGAGGGAGCGCGACTCAGTGACTCGACCAGGGTCCGCGATCTATCAGAGGACGAGGTGACCCGTATCCGCGAGTGGCTCGACCGGAACTACAAGGTCGAGGGAGACCTCCGCCGCGATGTGGCGCAGGACATCAAGCGGAAGATCGAGATAGGGGCATATCAGGGACTGCGGCACCGCCGCAGCCTCCCCGTCCACGGTCAGCGAACCCACACGAACGCACGAACCAGGAAGGGTCCCAAGAAGACCGTCGGCATCAAGCGGAAGAAAGGCAAGTAGCCAATGGCAAAGCCCAAGAAGAAGACCAAGAAGCGCGAGAAGAAGAACATCGCCCACGGCGCGGCGCACATCAAGTCCACGTTCAACAACACGATCGTCACGATCACCGACCTCGAGGGGAACACCCTCTCTTGGGCGAGCGCCGGCAACGTCGGCTTCAAGGGCTCGCGTAAGTCGACGCCCTTTGCGGCGCAGCTGGCCGCCGAGGCCGCAGCGCGGCGCGCCCAGGAGCACGGGATCCAGAAGGTCGAGGTATTCGTCAAGGGACCGGGATCCGGCCGCGAGACCGCCATCCGTTCGCTGGCGGCAACCGGGCTCGAGATCCTCGGTATCAACGACGTCACGCCTGTGCCCCACAACGGCTGCAGGCCGAAGAAGCGCAGGCGCGTCTAAAGCACCCGCCGGTCCCGCGCGGGCCGGCATGGATGGCCGGGTAGGAATGGATGATCCCCGGCCGAAGGAGGAATGCAGTTGCTCATCGTCGCCAGGCCACAGATCAAGGAAGAGTCCCTAACCGACACGCGGGCGAAGTTCGTCATCGAGCCTCTCGAGCCCGGTTTCGGATACACGCTCGGTAACTCGCTGCGCCGTACGCTGCTGTCATCGATCCCGGGGTCAGCGATCTCCTCGGTGAAGATCGAGGGCGTGCTCCACGAGTTCTCGACGATCTCGGGAGTCACCGAGGACGTGACCGACATCGTCCTGAACGTCAAGGAGATGGTGATCCGCTCCGAGCTCGACGAGCCCGCCACGATCTACCTGAAGGCCAAGGGCCCCGGTGAGGTCAAGGCCGGGGACATCTCTCCGCCCGCGGGCGTTGAGATCCTCAACCCTGACCTCCACATCGCAACGCTCGGCAAGAGCGCGAACCTCGAGATGGAGATGAGTGTGGAGCGAGGCGTTGGCTACAGGACCGCCGAGCAGAACAAGAACGCTCGCGACCCGATCGGGGTCATCCCCATCGACTCGATCTTCTCGCCGGTGCGGAAGGTGACCTACTCGGTCGAGGCCACTCGGGTCGAGCAGATGACCGACCGTGACCGGCTCATCCTCGACGTTCTCACCGACGGCTCGGTATCGCCGCGGGAGGCCATAGCCTCGGCGGGCACCACGCTCGTCGAGCTCGCGAACCTCTTCTCGGAGATGTCGGAGGCCCCCGGCCTTTCCCTCGGCCCCGCCGAGGGGGATGGGGAGGTCAGCGACGACCACAGGCTTCCGATCGAGGATCTGAACCTGTCGGTGCGCTCTTACAACTGCCTCAAGCGCGAGAGCGTCAACACGGTCGGCGACCTGGTCCAGAAGACGGAGCAGGAGCTGACGGACATTCGGAACTTCGGGCAGAAGTCGATCGACGAGGTCAAGTCCAAGCTCGAGGAGCTCGGGCTCTCTCTACGGGAGGGATAGTTGCCCAGACCGAAGAAGGGACCGCGGCTCGGAAGCGGACCGGCGCACGAGCGCCTCATGCTTGGCGGTCTTGCCTCATCCCTCTTTCAGCACGATCGGGTGCGCACCACGGAGGCGAAGGCGAAGGCCTTGCGGCCGGTCGCCGAGAAGCTGATCACGTTCGCGAAGCGCGGAGACGTCCACGCCCGGCGACAGGTGATGCGCGTGGTACCCGACAGGGATGTCGTCCACCGCCTCTTCGCCGAGATAGCTCCCCGGATGGAGGAGCGGGCCGGCGGCTACACGCGGATCCTCAAGCTCGGACCTCGCAAGGGCGACGGCGCGCCTATGGCCCAGATCGAGCTCGTCGACGTCGAGGTCGAGGAATAGGCCCACCGCCTCAGGTCTCGCCCACTCTGATGACGTGGCGGTCGTAAAGCTCGTTCTCGCCTACGACGGCACGGGGTTCCGAGGCTTCGCGCGGCAGCCCAGGATCCGAACCGTGCAGGGCGTGCTCGAGGATGCGCTCGGGACGGTTCTGGGCGTCGTCCCGAAGCTCTCCGTGGCCGGCCGAACCGATGCGGGTGTTCACGCGCTGGGCCAGGTCGTCTCCTTCGAGGCGGAGGAGGAGCCCGCGCGCATCCAGCGCTCCCTCAACCGGATGCTCGCACCCGAGGTGGTGGTTCCTGAGGCGAGGCGGGCTCCCGGTGGCTTCGATGCCCGCCACAGCGCTACCTCTCGCGAGTACCTGTACAGGATCAGGACCGGCCCCTGGCCCGACCCCTTCTGGTCCCGTTTCGAGTGGCACCATCCGCGGGAGCTGGCGCTCGGGCGGATGCGGGCGGCCGCCCGTCAGCTCCTCGGAGAGCACGACTTCGCCTCCTTCTGCCGCCGCCCACCGGAAGGGAGCACCCGAAGAAGGCTCCGCCGTCTCTCGGTCACGAAGAATGGGGAGATCGTCGAGCTCCGGGCCGAGGCCGACGCCTTCCTGCACCAGATGGTCAGGAGCCTCGTTGGAACGCTCACGGCCGTGGGGGAGGGCCGTATGAAGCCCTCGGAGATGCCCCAGATCCTGAAGGCGCGCTCGCGAGAGACTGCGGGTCCGGTGGCACCCCCGGACGGGCTGACCCTGGTTCGGGTACGATACGGGTCACATCCGCAGGGCCGAAGGCGGTCTGGCGTGTCCGGAGACAGATGATGAAGACCTATACCCCGAAGGCCAAGGAGATAGAGAGATCCTGGTACGTCGTCGATGCCGACGGCGCCACTCTCGGCCGCCTGGCGTCCCAGGTGGCACACGTCCTGCGGGGCAAGCACAAGCCGACCTACGCCCCGCACATGGACATGGGCGACCACGTGATCGTCGTGAACGCCTCCAAGGTCCGTGTCACCGGCGCCAAGGCTCAGGACAAGGTCTACTACCACCACTCCCAGTACCCGGGCGGGCTCAGCGAGGTCCCATACGAGCGCGTCGCTGAACGGCACCCCGAGCGCCTGGTCGAGCGGGCCGTGCGCGGCATGCTGCCCAGGAATCGCCTCGGGCGCCGGATGCTCCGCAAGTTGGCCGTGTACGCCGGCGCCGAGCATCCTCACGAGGCCCAGACCCCTGTACCTCTCGAGCTGCGCTGGCGAGTGCGATCTGCTGAAGAAGGGAAGGAGAGCTAGATGGCCGACGTTGCCACGCCGCTGTCGGCCACCGGCCGGCGCAAGGAAGCAGTTGCGCGGGTCCGGATCACACCCGGAACCGGCGAG
>JBOGVX010000112.1:0-16728 GCA_050693165.1 Actinomycetota bacterium
GGCTTGCGCGCGATCGTCGCGATCCACTCGACGGCACTGGGTCCCTCTCTCGGCGGAACGCGCTACTACCCCTTCGGGTCCGAGGACGAGGCGCTGCGCGACGTTCTTCGACTCGCCCGCGGGATGACCTACAAGGCCGCGGTGGCCGGGCTCGACCTGGGTGGCGGGAAGGCCGTCATCATCGGAGACCCCAAGCGAAACAAGACCGAAGAGCTCCTGCGTGCGTACGGCCGCTTCATCGAGTCCCTGGGCGGGCGTTACATCACCGCCGAGGACATCGGCACCTCACGTGAGGACATGGACATGGTCCGCCGCGAGACGCGGTGGGTGACAGGCGTCTCCAAGCGGCTCGGAGGCTCGGGCGATCCCTCCCCGATAACGGCTTACGGCGTACTCCAGGGCCTGAAGGCCTGCGCCGAGGAAGCTCTGCGGACCTCCTCTCTCGAGGGGGTCCGAGTCGTGGTGCAGGGTGTCGGCAAGGTCGGCTACCACCTGGTCAAGCACCTCGCCGAGGCCGGCGCCGTCGTGACGGTGGCCGACGTGGACGTCGACGCCGTTGCGCGAACCGTCAAGGAGTTCGGCGTCGAGACCGTCGAGCCGGACAAGGCCCACGCGCTCGAGTGCGAGATCTACGCGCCGTGCGCGCTGGGCGGGGTCATCCGCGACGACACGCTACCCAACCTCAAGTGCAAGATCGTCGGCGGTTCTGCCAACAACCAGCTGGAGCGACCCGAGCACGGCGCGGCTCTCGCGGACCTCGGCATCCTCTACGCCCCCGACTTCGTGATCAACGCCGGCGGGCTGATCAACGTCGCCGACGAGCTGATCGGCTACGACCCCGAGCGCGCGATGAAGCGCGTCGAGGAGGTGTACAGAACTCTTCGCGAGGTCTTCCGCCGGGCCCGCCTCGACCAGGTCACGCCCGCGGAGGCTGCCGGCAGGCTCGCCGAGGACAGGATCAAGAGCGTCGGACGCGTCCGCATGCTCTACGTGCCCGGCCAATCCAGCGTCACCCGCTGAGCCCCCCCTTTTTTTTGTCGCACTCCCCCATGTGACGGAATCGTTTGATTTCCAAGCACGGATCGGGTTGTTACGCGGCCGGACGTTTGGGTACAAACATGGGCGTTGTACTACGCCCGGCTACCCAGCCCGCAGCCGAGGCGGGGGAAGCGTGCAGCTCTCACCGCCTTGATCGCGATCGTGCTCGCCGCGACGCTGTCGCCGGCGACGGCGGTCACGTCCCCCGAACGCAAGCTTCACGGGATGATCGTCCGGGCCCGCGAAGCGAAGGGCGTCAGCAGCCTCGCCCTGTCATCAAAGCTCTCGCGTCGGGCCCACAGGCACAGCGCGGACATGGCGCGCTCCGGACGCATCTTCCACTCGTGTCTCGACTGTCGCCGCGGTAGCGGGTCCGCCTCCCTCGGCGAGAACGTAGGCGTCGGGGGAAGCCTCGACGCCGTGCACGACGCGCTGATGAAGAGCTCCTCGCACCGAGACAACATCCTGAAGTCCGCCTACGAGCGTGTAGGTGTGGGCGTGGTGAAGCAGGGCGGACGCGTCTGGGTCACCGAGATCTTCTCGGGATGACTCGGACGCGGCGGCAGCTCGCCGCCGCCGCGCCCTGAGAAGCTCAGGTCCGGCCGGCCCCGCGTCCCGCGTAATTGAGGGATAGCCCGAGCAGCACGAGGCCGATCAGTCCCCCGACCAGGAACGCGAGGTTCACCCCTGTGAAAGCCAGCTCGTCGGCCTCCACATCGACTGCCTGGGTTATCGGCCCACTCACGAGTCCCCCTTCCGACGGACACCACGGACGGAACGAGCTTGTTGCCATATCCTCTGGGTCCGACCCGATGAGCACCCAGCAACCGGAAGACGCCGTGCGGATCCTCGCTCCCGACGGGAGCGTGACCGATACCGAGGCTCGCGAGTCCCTCGACCTCAAGGACGAGGATCTCCGAGCCATCTACCGGTACATGGCCCTAGCTCGCCAGGTGGACATCGAGTGCACGGCCCTGCAGCGGCAGGGAGAGCTCGCGGTCTACCCGCCGCTGATCGGTCAAGAGGCGGCCCAGGTGGGCAGCGCATACGCGCTGGCCGAGGAGGACTTCGTCTTCCCCTCCTACCGGGAGGCCGCGGTCGCCCTCGTCCGGGGCGTTGACCTGGTCGAGTACATGCACTTCCACCGCGGGACCCGCCACGGCGGCATCGAGGACCCGGTCAAGAAACGGTTCGCGGAGATCTCGGTCCCGGTGTCGAGCCAGACGCTGCATGCCGTGGGCTGGGCGATGGGCGCTCGCAAGGACGACCTGAACGCCTGCGCCATCGTCTACTTCGGAGACGGGGCGACGTCGCAGGGAGACTTCCACGAGGCCTGCAACTTCGCCGGCGTCTTCGGCGCCCCGGTGATCTTCTTCTGCCAGAACAACGGCTGGGCGATCTCTGTGCCGCTGGCCAAACAGACGGCGGGCTCGATCTGGAAGAAGGCCGAGGGCTACGGATTCCCCGGCGTCCGCGTTGACGGCAACGACGTGCTCGCGACTTACAAGGTGACCCGCGAGGCGGCGGCTCGCGCCAGGACCGAGCACGCACCCACCTTGATCGAGGCCGTGACCTACAGGATGGGCCCGCACTCTACGGCCGACGACCGCAGCCGCTACCAGCCCGAGGCCGAGATCGCATCCTGGGGCGAGCTGGACCCGCTCATCCGCTACAAGACGTTCCTCGAGTCCGAGAACGTCATCGACCCCGCGTTCCTCGAGAACGTGGACGCGGACGCGAAGGAGCTGGCGTCGTCGATCCGCGCGGGGATAGCCGGGGCGCCGCCACTCGACATACGGGAGATGTTCGAGTGGGTATGGGGCGACCTTCCGACCGCGCTGCGGCGCCAGCGCGACGAGGTCGCGGGCCTGATCGAGGGGTCGGATCATGCCTGAGGTCACGATGGCCCAGGCGCTGAACGAGGCGCTGCGCTACTCGCTGGCCGAGGACGACCGCGTGCTGATCCTGGGCGAGGACGTCGGGAAGCTCGGCGGGGTCTTCCGCATCACCGACAAGCTCCAGGCCGAGTTCGGGGACGAACGCGTCTTCGACACACCGCTCGCCGAAGCCGGTATCGCCGGCGTTTCGGTCGGTTTGACGATGGCCGGATGGAAGCCGGTCGCGGAGATGCAATTCGACGCGTTCTCCTACCCCGCTCTCGACCAGGTGATCTGCCACGTGGCCAAGTACCGTTTCCGATCCGCGAACACGACCTCGATGCCGATCGTGATCCGCATCCCTTGCGGCGGCGGGATCGGCGCGGCCGAGCATCACTCGGAGAGCCCTGAGGCTTACTACGCACACACGTCCGGGCTGAAGGTCGTGATCCCCTCGACGCCGATAGACGCGTTCAATCTCCTGATCCGCGCGATCCGGGACCCCGACCCCGTGATCTTCTTCGAGCCGAAGGGCCGTTACTGGTCGAAGGAAACCGGCGATCTCGAGCCGAACGGCCTGCCGATCGGCAAGGCAAGGGTGGTGCGCGAGGGCACCCACGGAACGCTCGTCACGTGGGGCGGCATGCTGACGCGGTGTCTCGACGCCGCGACGGCCGCAGCAGAGGACGGCGTAGAGCTCGAGGTGCTGGATCTGCGCTCGCTCGTGCCGCTCGACGTCGAGTCGCTGGTCGCGTCGGCTCGAAAGACCGGCCGGGTCGTGGTGGTTCATGAGGCACCGATGACCGGGGGGTACGGCGGCGAGGTCGTCGCGCGGGTCGTGGAGGAGGCGTTCGACCACCTCGAGGCCCCGGTGCTGCGCGTAACCGGATACGACACGCCCTATCCGCCGGCGACCGTAGAGGAGCACTATCTGCCGAGCGTCGAACGGATCCTGCTCGCCGTCCAGAAGACCTTGGACCACTAGGAGGCGAAGTGGCGGAGCGCGTTTTCAACCTCCCCGACCTGGGCGAAGGACTCGAGGACGCCGAGATCGTGGAGTGGAAGATCTCCGAGGGCGACTCGGTCGAGCTGAACCAGCCCCTGATCGAGGTCAACACCGCCAAGGCCCTCGTCGAGATCCCGTCCCCCATCGTCGGTATCGTCACGACTCTCCACGGCAAGGCCGGGGACGTGGTGGAGGTGGGCGCGGCGCTCGTGACCTTCCAGGTCGAGGGCGAAGAGACCGAGGAAGCCGAGCCGGCGGCGGCATCGAAGCGTGAAGCGGTCCTGGTCGGTTACGGGGTCGAGGAGGGCGGAGGCGCAGGCAAGCGCCGGCCCAGGCTGAAGCCTCCGGGTCCGCGCAAGGCACCCGCCGCAGCGGCGGAGACGGTCGCGGCCTCGCCAAGTACAGAGACGAAGGAAGTCAAGGCGACCCCACCCGTCCGCAGGCTCGCACGCGAACGCGGGATCGATCTCGCAACCGTCGCCGGTACCGGCCCGGAGGGCCGCATCACCCGCGAGGATGTGCTGGGCGCTGCGGGTGGAGAGGGCGCCGCTGCTGCCGCCGGTGACGAGGGCGACGAGCGTGTGCCCGTGCGGGGGGTCCGCAGGATGATCGCGGAGAAGATGGCGCGGTCGTGGCGCGAGGTACCACACGTCACGACGTTCCACGAGGTGGAAGCCACGCACCTCGATGCGCTGCGGAAGAAGCTCACGGAGGAGTCCGGCAAGAAGGTCAGCGCCCTGGCGGTCGTGGCCCGCGCGCTCGTCGACACGTGCGGCCGCCACCCGAAGCTCAACTCCTCCTGGGACGAGGAGGCGCACGAGATCGTGCTGAGGGGCAAGCACCACGTCGGCATCGCGACGGATACGGAGCGAGGACTGATCGTCCCGGTAGTGCACGACGCCGGTAACAAGGGGATCACTCAGATCGCCACAGAGATCGCGGACCTCGTGGACGCCGCGCGTGCCGGCAGGGCGACGCTCGATCAGCTCACGGGAGGCACCATCACGATCACGAACGTCGGCACGTACGGCTCCTTGTTCGGCACCCCGATCATCAACATCCCAGAGGCCTGCATCCTCGCGCTCGGCCGCATCGGGCAACGGGCGGTCGTCGTCGACGGCAAGGTCGAGGCCCGGCTGTACGTGACGCTTTCGCTGTCCTTCGACCACCGCTTCATCGACGGCGCCGACGCGGACAAGGCGCTGACGGATCTGCGCGAGCTGCTCGAGGACCCGGAGCGGCTCGGCTCGCTGCCGGTGTGAAGATCGTCAGCCTTCTCCCCTCTGCGACCGAGCTCGTCTACGAGCTTGGCCTTGGCGAGTCCCTGTCCGCCGTGACGTTCGAGTGCGACCACCCCTCGGAGGCGACGTCGAAGCCCGTCGTGTCCGACACCGCGCTCCCAACCGAGCGCCCGCTCGGCCCGAGAGAGATCGACGACCTCGTGAACGAGCACATGGGTCGCAAGGAGCCGCTCTACGTGCTCGACAAGGAGCTGATCGCCCAGATCCAACCGGACCTGATCCTGACTCAGGACCTGTGCCGGGTCTGCGCGGTGCCATCCGGTCAGGTCGAGGAAGCGCTGGAGGAGCTCGGCTGCCGCTCGAACGTGGTCTCGATGGACCCGCAGGGTCTCGACGACATCCTCGACTCATTCCTCGAGGTCGGCCGCGCGACAGGCACCGAGGCTCGAGCCGAGGAGCTGGTGGGTTCGCTACGTGAACGGGTCGAGACCGTGCGTCGAACCTCCGCGCGGCTCCCCGCGATCCGCACGCTCGCATCCGAGTGGCTCGATCCGCCGTTCGTGGGCGGTCACTGGATCCCCGAGATGGTCGCGATCGCCGGCGGCGAGAACCTGGTCACCGAGCCGAAGGAGCGGTCCCGCGAAGCTACCTGGAGGGAGATCGGCGACGCGGCGCCCGAGGTGATCGTGCACATGCCGTGCGGCTACTACCTCGTGGAGGCTGAGGAGGAGGCGGCGCGCCTGTACGAGGTGCCCGAGCTGAGAGCGACCACCGCTCACTCGCAGGGCATGATCTTCGCCACCGACGCCTCGGCTTACTTCTCCCGGCCGGGCCCGAGGATCGTGGACGGCCTCGAGATCCTGGCCTGGGCGATCCACCCCGACGCGTTCCCGGAGCCGCTGCCGGGCACGATCACGCGGATCAGCCCCGCGCGGTTGTAACGGGTACCGTGAGGCCATGCAGAGGAAGAACCTGGTAACCCCCGAGCACGAGGGCAAGAGGGTCACGTTCCAGTACGAGCTACCGAACGGGTACGTCGGCGAGGTGGTGGGCATCCTGCGCTGGTTCGACGAGGCGGCGAGGACCTACGTCGTGGAGAACCGCGACGGAAAGCTCGTCCATGTGCCCGAGAAGGGCGTCCGCCAGGGCAAGCCGGTCGGCTAGGACACGCGCAGATCGAGGAAAGCGTGTCAGGGAAGCGTCGAGCGGACGCGGTCGCCCGCGCGGCGAACGGGAAGAGTGAATGTGATCCTGGCGCCCCCGCCCTCGCGGTTCTCGGCCCACACACGCCCACCGTGGCCCTGGGTGAGGCTCCGGACGATGAACAGCCCCAGGCCGACGTTGCCGCCTTCCGCGTGTCCTTCTCCGCGGTGGTAGCGCTCGAAGATCCTCGGCAAGTCGTCCTCCGGGATCCCCTGGCCGCGGTCGGCCACGCTGATGTGCAGCTCGCTCTCGTCGGGCTCGACGCTGACCTCGATGGTTGTCCCATCCGGCGAGTACTTCACGGCGTTGTCCAGCAGGTTCGCAACTATGTGCTCGATGGCCGAAGGGTCCCCGTAGACGATGGGGAGCTCCTGCGGAAGGCGCACGTCGAGCTGCCGCTTGCCCAACACCCCTCCGAACGCGTCTACCTGGCGGTCGACGATCGATCGCAGGTCGATCGGCTCGCGGCTCAGGACCGGTGCTCCCTCGTTCACTCCGGTAGCGAAGACGAGCTGCTCGATCATGTCGAGCATGCGCTGGCCCTGTCGCTCGATGATCCCTGCGAACTGACGGACCTGGTCCATGATCCCCTGGTCCTCCGCATCTATGAGCAGCCGGACGTAACCGAGGATCGAGGTGAGCGGCGACTTCAGATCGTGGGTCACCACGGCCAGGAATTCGCGGCGGCGCTCGTCGAGCTCGGCGAGCTTCGCCGATGCCTCGCGCTCGCTCTGGTACAGGCGCGCGTTGTTGATCGCGATCGCGGCGTGCTCGGCGAAGACCGTTAGCGCGCGTAGGTCGTGCTCCGTGTATTCCCTCTCACCCGAGGACACGCTCACGTTCAGCACGCCGACCGCCTCGGCCCGCGCGTAGAGCGGCGCCGACATCGCGGAGGTGACGGAGCGGTCCTTGGGGATGAACCTGCGGAAGCGCGGGTCCTTGACGTCTCCGCTTAGCACGACGGGCTCGCGGAACTCCGCGACCCAGCCGGCGACACCCTCTCCGATCTGGATGGGCTTCTTCGTGGCCTCCTCGCTGAGGCCGACCGAAGCGGCGATGTGCAGGAGCCTCTTCTCCTCGTCGAAGAGCATGACGGAGCCTTCGGTGGCCCCGAGCAGCTCCTTCGCGCTGTGCAGGATCAGCTCCAGCACGTCCTCGAGCGAGAGGGTCGACGCCACGGCTCGGCCGGCCCGAAGGATGGCATTGAGCTCGCGAACCCTGCTCTCCAGCGCCGTGGAGAGCACACGCTCCTCGATCAGTGCGCTCTCGGTCGCGGTGAGCTGACGCTCCTTGTCCCATACGTAGATGGAGAACGTGAGGGCGAGCAAGACCAGCGATGCTCGAACGACGTCGAGGTTCAGGAACCTGAAGGCGTGACCGGTGATGAGCTCCGAGAGATAGGAGATGGCGACGAGCCCGCCGGCCACCAGGACGAAGACGAAGACGAGCAAGGCGAAGAGCCGGCGACGGCGCCTCTGAACGTCGTCGATCTTCGGGGTGTGGACCTCTCCGAGGGTGACGACGGCAGCAGCCTTACGCCGCCGGCTCACAGGAGGGTCACCCCCCCACCCTTCGTTACCGCTCCTATCTGCATCGCTTCGATCCCATTTTCGCCTGCCAGAGCGACCGTGTCCTCGACATCGCCGGAGGAGACCACGAGAGCCATCCCGATCCCCATATTGAACGTGCTGAACATCTCCTGTCGGGAGGCCTCGGTCATCCGCCCGACCAGGTCAAATATCGGCGGGACCTGCCATTTCCCTGAGTCGACCTCGGCGCCGAGCCCCTCGGGGAGGGCCCTGGGGAGATTCTCCAGGATGCCCCCGCCGGTGATGTGGGCTGCGGAGCGGACCAGGCCCCGTCGGGTCGCCTCGAGCACGGCATCCACATAGATCACCGTGGGCTCCAGCAGCTCGTCGGCAAGTGGACGATCGAGGCCCTCCGGGATGGCGGCCAGGTCGAGTCCCTCGATCGCCTTGCGAACGAGGCTGTAGCCGTTGGAATGAAGGCCCGAGGACCGGAGGCCCACCACCGCATCGCCGACCTCGACCCTGGATGGCCCGAGCAGCGCCGACTCCTCGACGAGCCCCACGCAGAACCCCGCCAGGTCGAAGCGCCCCTCCTCCATAACGCCGGGATGCTCGGCTGTCTCGCCTCCGAGCAGGGCACAACCCGCTCTGCGGCAGCCCTCGGCGACTCCGGCGACTATCCCGGCGGCCTCCTGCGGCACCAGCCGCGCCACGGCCAGGTAGTCGAGGAAGAACAGGGGCCGCGCGCCGGTGCAGATCACGTCGTTCGCGCACATGGCCACCAGATCGATCCCGACCGTGTCGTATCGCGCGGCGAGGCGGGCGACCTCGAGCTTCGTCCCGACCCCGTCGGTGGCTGCGGCCAGGAGCAGGTCCCCGTCCAGCCGGAACAGGCCCGCGAATCCCCCCACTCCCTCGACCACCCCGGGGTGCGATGCTCCCCGAGCAAGGTCGCGGATGAGCATCGTGGCTTCGGCCGCCGCGTCCAGGTCAACGCCCGCACGCCGATAGGCGCCGGCGGTCACCGCTAGTCCCGTTCGAGCAGGTGCTTGGAGACGCTCTGCTCCGGCACCGGGATCGGGTACTCGCCGTCGAAGCACGCGCGGCAGAAGGTGTCGGCGGGTGCACCCGTTGCCTCCACCAGGGCGGGGAGGCTCAGGTAGGAAAGGGAGTCCGCGCCGATGAAGTCGCGGATCTCCTCGACGCTCTTGTTCGCTGCGACCAGCTCCTCGCGCGTCGACATGTCGATGCCGTAGAAGCAGGGCCACTTGATCGGCGGGCTGGTGATCCGCATGTGGACCTCGCGAGCGCCCGCGTCGCGGAGCATCTGCACGATCTGGCGAGTCGTCGTCCCCCGAACGATCGAGTCGTCCACCACGGCGAGCCTCTTTCCGCCGATCGCTTCGGGAAGCGGGTTCAGCTTCAGGCGCACGCCCAGCTGGCGGAGGCTCGGGGTGGGCTGGATGAATGTCCTGTGCACGTAACGGTTCTTGATCACGCCCTCGCCGAAGGGGATGCCGCTCGCCTCGGCGAAGCCCGCGGCCGCGGAGTGAGCCGTATCCGGGATCGGCATGACCATGTCCGCGACGACCGGCGACTGAACGGCGAGGCGCCGCCCCATCTCGCGGCGCGCCTCGTGCACGCTCTGGCCGTAGAGGCGGGAGTCCGCGCGGGCCAGGTAGACGAACTCGAACAGACACAGCGCGGGACGCGGGGCCTCGGCGTAACGCATAGAGCGGAGTCCGCGCTCGTCGATCGAAACCATCTCGCCGGGCTCGACCTCGCGAACGTACCGAGCCCCGACGATGTCGAGTGCCGCCGTCTCGGAGGCGAGCACCCAGCCGTCTTCGCCGAGCCGTCCGATCGCCAGAGGCCGAAGGCCGTGCGGGTCGCGCACGCCGTAGACCGTCTTCTCGTCCATCAAGACGAAGGAGAACGCTCCCTTCAGGGTCGGCAGGATCTTGAGCGCCGACTGCTCGAGGTCGCCGTCCTCACGAGCCAGCAGCGTCGCGACGATGTCGGTGTCGGTGCTCGCCGCGCCGCGCTTGCCAACACGAGCCGCGAGCTCGGAGGTGTTGATGAGATTGCCGTTGTGGCCGAGAGCGAGGCCTCTCCCGCCTTCCGTCTTGAAGGTCGGCTGAGCGTTCTCCCAGGTCGTCGAGCCGGTGGTCGAGTATCGAGTGTGGCCGATCCCGAGCTCGCCCTGGAGCGTCGAGAGGGTTCGCTCGTCGAAGACTTGCGACACCAGGCCGAGCTCCCTGTAGACCAGGATGTTCTGGCGGTCCGAGATGGCCATCCCGGCCGACTCCTGACCGCGATGCTGGAGGGCGAAAAGCCCGAAGTAGATGAGCCTGGCTACGTCCTCGCCGGGCGCCCAGACGCCGACTACCCCGCAGGCTTCTCTAGGGCTGTCCCCTCCCACGCCCGGATGGTACCAAAGGCCCCGGCCGCCTCAGGCCACGTGGGCCAAGTAAGAGGCGATCTCAGCCGGTTTCTGGGGGCCCGCCGACAAGGCGGCCCACGATCCCGAGACCAACATTCGGGCAGCCTTGACCGGCCGGGCATCCGTCCACCATCGAGGTCCAGGCGCTCCCGTCCGGGCCGATCGCGACGTCGATGAAGTCGAGCACCTGGGCACAGCGGAAGATCCCGCAGGCGCCCTTGACGAGCGGGTCGGATCGCTCGTTCACGCTTGCCGAGTAGAAGATCGGATCCTCGCCGAGGGCATCGGCGGTCGTGGTGATGTAGCCGTTCCAGGTCACGCCCGTGTACTCCGGCCCGCTCCCGTCGGCACCCAGTCCGCCCGGAGCGTTCTCGCTCCCGATGTAGGCGATCGCGACGTGGCCGGGCTCGCTTACATCGATCTCGGTGAGCGTGGCTTCCGTCAGGCCGGGAGGCCCGATCATCATCGGCTCCGACCACGTGCTCCCGCCGTCCGACGAGGTGGCCAGGTACGGAAGGCGGTCCCGCCCGGGCCACGCGTAGTACAGGTTGCCTGCGTCGTCGACGGCGACCCCGCTGCGGTTCTCCTGCAGAGTTCCGTTGCTCGGCATGCCGTTCGAGGCGACCTGCACCCGGGTCCACGTGAGCCCCTCGTCTTCGCTGATCGCGAGGTACGGGCGAGCGCAGTAGCCACGGGGCAGATAGATGACGCCCTGATCGTCGACCACGCCGTGACCGGTCGCACCTCCACAGTGGCCGTCGACGCCGTGGTACCCCTCCCCGGCGGCCGGATCATCCGTATAGGGCGGGGCTCCCGTCCGCACCCAGGTGAGTCCGCCGTCGAGAGACTTCAGGCACGAGGTCATCGTTCCGAACTCCGCGAGCGCGCCCCCGTCGATCGCGCAGTAGTACACGACGTTGTCATACCCCACCGTTTGGCTGGTCCGCGGCGGGCCCGCGAACACATGTTGGTGGTCGGTCGGCCCACACGCGGTGCTTGTTATCCAGCTCTCACCTCGGTCATCGGAGAACGACACCAGCGAGCAGTTCCCCGTCGTGAGCTGGACCGTGAACAGGCGCCCCGTCCGCTCGTCGAAGTACAGCATCGGGTCGAGCGTGTTCGCGTAGATGGTCGCGAGGTCGCCGGGGATCCTCGGAGTCACGTCGTCCCATGTCTGCCCTTCATCGCCGGAGCGGGTCACGTACGGCATGTACCGGCTGGCCGGGTACTCGAGGTTCAGCGCCTGGTAGAAGACGTCGCCGTTCGCATCGACACCGAGCGTGGGCTCACCCGCCTGCGTCCCGGTCAGGTAGAGGTGCGCCTCCGGAAGCGGTCCAGCCTCGTCCGGGTCGACGGGACGTGCGCCGTGACGATGCGCGACCGGGGGGCCACCCGATGGGATCTCGCCCTCGGTGACAGCTTCCGCAACCGTGGCGTTCGCGGGCAGCGCTTCCAGCTCACCGAGCACGAGAGGTCGCGGCGAGAAGCTGAACGCGCCCTGTGGTCTGATCGCGATGGATGCGACGAGCGCCAGGGCGCCAGCAAGGACGATCGCGCCATGGAGTCGTTTCAGAGAGCGGGCTCTTGCCGAGCCTGTCGCCATCTCAGGCGATCGTCAGGCCGCTGCGGGCCGGGCACATGTAACCGAAAGCCCTGGACATCGCGGGAAGCGCAGTGGTATCCCCGGCGGGGGCCTGCACCTCAGTCGAGGAGGTGCCTCCGTTGAACTTCAGGATGTCGATCCCACGAGAGTTGTCGGCGACGAAGACGTAGTCCTCGCCCTCGACCTGTCGCCAGTACGGCGCCCACGTGCTGGCGCCGTCGGGCCTGAAGTACCCGATCTGGCGGATGTCCTTCGGGTCGCTCACGTCCAGGAAGCGCGTCCCCTGGCCGTAGAAAGCGTAGGCCAGGACGCCGTCTCCGCGATCGTCCAGGTAATGAGCCGACGCGCATCCCGTGGACCCGGGCTGCGAGCCGGGAGTCCACGTATCGAGGGCTCGCATCCTGAACGGCTCGTCCGGGTTGTGGTTCCAGCCCTCGCCGTTCAGCGAGCCGCGCAGGTCGAAGGTGGCGAACCTTCCGCTGGTCGCGCAGCTCGAGGTGATGTTCTCCTCGGTCGCGTACAGGACCATGCCCTGAGTGTCGTCGCCCGGGGTCGCCGGGTCGTCCTCACCGGGGATCGTCGCGTCGACGTCGCGCCACGCGTTGTGCATGAACCGGGAAGGCGTGGCCTCGGTCGGCGAGCCGCCGCCGGCGTAAGGGATGGGCGCGCAAGCGGTGGCCGTTTCGACCTTCTCGGTCAGCGGGTTGTAGTGATCGCCCTCGGTCCAGAAACCGCGTACGCCGCCGGCCCCGGAGACCCAGGCAACGCCGTTCGCGTCCACCTGGACGTCGTGGGAGTAGTCCGTCACGCCGTCGTTGTTGCCGAGGTTGATCGGCGCGGGGCAGGGCACCGGGTTCGCCGGGTCGCGGACGTCCGTGGCGTAGATCGGGCGACCGGTGAACCCCGGGTTCGTCGTGGCGTTGGCGTACGGGCCTCCGGTCCACAGGAAGTCGCAGCGGTTGACACACGTGGAGGTGTGGCCCGCCGGGACGGTGAAGAAGCCGACCTGCGTGAGCGCGTGAGGGAGCGAGACGTCGATGATGTGGACCGCGCCGTAGGGGAAGGTCGCGCCGGGTGTCGCCGGGGACGTGAACCCGCGAGGGTCCCGGCTGATGAACGCGAGCTTGCGGACGGGGTCGACGTCCATGTCCTCGTTCTCCCAGATGAACATGGGGAGCGCGCCGATCAGAGAGGGCGCAGCGGGATCCGCGACGCTGTAGGCGAAGAGCCCCGTGGTCGCCGAGACGAGCATGGTGTCGCCGACGAAGTTGATGGCGATCGCCGAGCGCATCTCGGGGATGTTCGCGATGAACTCGACGTTCTCGGAGATGGCTCCGGGGGGTGGTGGGGCGGCCGACGATGTGGCGGGCTGGAGGACCACGACGAGCACGAGGATGGCGAGCAGGCACCGCTTCATATAGGGAATGGATTCGCCGAACGCCGGGCGACCGCCTTCGTGCATATGCACAAAAGCAGAGGGAAGGGTGGTTACGCCCGGCGCCCGAGGAGCAGCGGTGTAGCGATGAGCACGTAGACGGCCCCAGCGACCGCCCCGACCTCCAGCATCAAGGCCAGGCTCCAGCCAAGCAGTCGAGAGAGCGCAATGACCAGGAGAGCGAGCGGCAGCCCGCCAAGGAAATACAGAGCCCTCGCCCGCGGACTGGGACGCTTGACTGGGATCGGGGACTCCCGACGATCCACTGGCTTGGTGCGCACGGTCATGAGTCTTTCATGCCAGGAGGAGAACGCGCGTGACCCTAGGGGGCGATGAGGAGCTGGTGCGTGCCGCCGGGAACGGAGACGAGCAGCCCGCCCCCGTCCAGGGTGGCTGCCACGGGCTGGCCGTCGATCGTGACCGTCGGCGGTTCCACCCAGGTGCCTGCGAGAGTGAGCTCGACGGCGTTACCGACGAGCGAGATGTCGCCCGTGATCGGCTGAGCGGTCCCCAGGCCCATCTCGCCGAGATCGAGCTCGGCGGAAGCGAGATTGACGAGGCTCGCGGTGAAGCGGTTCTCGACCTGGATAGCCGCGTCCTTCTGCCAGCGCATCCCGTGCATCGTGAAAGGCGTCGAGTGCCCCACTGCCGCGCCTCCGGCCTCGGGTAGTGCCAGGACCTCGTTGCCGCCCCGACCGAACGTCTCGGCGTCTATCGTTCCCGGCGCCTCCGGGTCTTCCACCCGAAGGCCGTCCACCCAGTACGCGCCGTCGATGGTGAAGTCGAATGGCGTTCCGTTCGTCTGGACGGTCTCGACGACCTCCTCCATGTCCGGGGAGATCTTGTAGGTGACGTGCTGAGGTGAGGGATCTCGGGTGAAGCTCGAGATGTAACGGGCGCCCTCGACCCACTCGTCCAGGATCGCGAACGTGTAGTGCTCGTAGCCCTCGAAGATGTATTGCCGGTAGCGATAGCCCAGCTCGGCGAAGCGCGCGGCCTGCCTCGTCGTCCCCGAGATCGGAACGAGCTCGTCGTTCGTTCCGTTGAAGGCGACGTAGGGCAGGTTCCTTGCGTTACCGACAAGGTTGTAGGTGAGCATCTTCTCGGCGTTCTCGACCTCGTTCGTCTGACCCGGCGTGCGGCACTCGCTCTGGCCGACCGGGTCGATGCTCGGGTCGCCGACCCACAGGCCGCAAGTGGGAGGCCCGACGATCGGGAACGCTCCAGCGAAACGATCCGGGTACAGGAAGCCGAGGAGGTACGAGCCGAAACCGCCCATCGAGTAGCCGGACACGTAAACGCGGTCCTTGTCGATGGAGAAGGAGCCCATGAGGTCGTCCCAGACCTCGAGGAAGTCGGCGTGGCCCTTGCCGAGGTACCAGGTCGAGGTTCCCCTCGCGCTCGGCGATACCACGATGCCGCCCAGGTCGTCACCGAGCTGACGGAAGACCCGAGGGGTCCAGCCGCCGGCCGAGTTTGCCTTGCCGCCGCGCCAGTGGAGCCAGAACGTCGCGGGATGCGCGCGATCGGGCCGGTAGTTGTCCGGGAGGTAGAGGCCGTAGTGCTGGAACAGCCCCTGGTTCCCACCCTCGACCGCGAGGCCTGGCGTGGTCGACTCGAAGATCCGCTCGTAATAGCCGGGCCTCGGAACCAGCTCCTCGGTAGCGCCCGACTCGAGCTTGCCGAGGTCTACGGTCGCGAGGAACTCGTCGGCGGAGCCGCCGAAGAGCGCCATCGCCTGCATCTTGTCCATCCACACGCGCACCGGCTCGGTGAAGCGGAACGCGACGTTGTAGAGGTTCGCGCCGACGGCGGGCTCGTCGCGGAATCCGGTGCCGGCGGCATCGACGACCCCGGTGGCAGCCAGGAGCCTGACGGTGCCGTCCGCGCGGGAGACAAGCTCTCCGGGCAGCGACACCTCGACGGCATTGATGAATCCGTCGAGACCGAACGCGGAGCTCCCTCCGAGGTCTGCCAGCGAGGCCGAAGTACCCGTGCGCAGATCCTGAACCGTCGCTCTAGCCGGGCCGACGAAGACCGCGACGTCCGCGTCGGTGGTCTGGATACCGCTGCCGAAGGGAACAGGGACCGTTCCGGTCGCCTCGCCGGTATCGAACAAGAGAAGGAGCGAAGTCGCGGGCACGCTCATGGCCGAGGTGCGCGCCAGGACGAATACGTCCGAGTCATCGGCGGCCACCCGCGTCTCCACGAGGTCCGCCTCGCGCCCGACGCCGGAAGGGTAGGAAGCATCGCCGTAGTGCTCTTCGGCTCCGACCGGGGCGGGCGCGCCGAACTCGGCTCCCGCGGCCTGCGCGAGCGCATCGACGCGGTACGTCCGAGGCTCAGCCTCGGCCACGGGGTCGACCGTCGCGGCCCGCTCCACGTCCTGGCCGTTGTCGGCGCCGTGATCGTCGAAGAGGTAGTCCTGGTAGACGTACTCCCCTCGCGAGTACACAGCCGTCCCGCCGAGCCGCGTCGACTCACCGGTCCAGTCGCCGATCTGGCCGTCGACCTGCTTGTTGGCCGGCTCCACGCTCTGCCGTTGGTCGGCCGAGGGCCCGCCCTTTCGCGACTGCGCCGAGAGCACGGGCAGCTCCGGCACGGCATCGGGCACCGCGAACGCGGGCCCCGAAACCAGGGCGGAGAGGGTGATGAGGACAAGAGGGATCCGGCGCCTCATGAGTGGGTTCTTCCCCGCGGAGATGGGCCAATCCTTTGGGCGAATGCCCAAATGGCCGTCCGCACAGCTGGAGGTCTCGATCCTTCGTGCAGGATGTGAACCGCTTGGCGTCGAACTCCCAAGCGTCGGTGAGCACCCGACCATGACGAGCACCCGCTCCAGGGAGGAGAGCAGATGAGCCTGCGCCGAAAGACGGCCCCAGCAGTCCTGGGCATCCTCCTGTTGGCAGCCGCTCTCCAGCCGGCCGCCGCCGGGGGGAACACGGTCCCACCTCCCGTCGCGCTCTGCGACGTCACCAGCCAACGGATTTCGCGGGTCTCGATCCCCGGCCCGTACGGGGTCCTGAACGGCGAGCACGTCACCCTGACCAGCACGTTCGACGGCGAGATCATCGACATGGCCGTGGTCCGGCCGGACGTCCCGGCCGGGACCAAGGTCCCCGTGATCGTCTTCGCCTCGCCCTACCTCACCCATAACCTCGGCAGCGGGAACGCCCGCAAGTGCGAGCCCAGGCTCGTCTACAACTACGTGCCCCACGGGTATGCGGTCGGCTTCGTGAGCGTCCGTGGGAGTGGAGACAGCGGCGGGTGCAGCGACCTCATGGGGCCCGCGGAGCGCTCCGACCTGAACCAAGCCGTGACGTGGTTCGGCACGCAGTCCTGGAGCACCGGGA
>JBOGVX010000113.1:0-18720 GCA_050693165.1 Actinomycetota bacterium
CACCTGCACCGCGAACGGAGAGGGTGGCGAGACCGTCGGGCCGCATTCGGGCAAGAATTGGGTCTGGTTCGGGGGCAGTCTGGCCGCCGAGAGCCAATTCGTCTCCCAGGTGGTGAACATCCCTGCAGGAGGCGCCACCCTAACGTTCCATCTTTGGCTAGGAGTCGGCAGCGGCAACCCGCTCGACGTGTTCCGGGTGCGCCTCGGAAACATAGAGCTGATGTCGGCCTTCCAGGACTCGACGGAGTACGACTCCTACAAGCTAGTCACCCTCGACGTCACTCCTTACACGGGCGCGCACCAGCTGTTCTTCGAGTTCGAGGGCTTCGGCGGAGTCGGACCGACGAACTTCAGCCTCGATGACATCTCCCTTCTGGCAGGACCGTTGGACGCGAAAACCGTGACGCTAAAGGGGCCTAAGTCCGTAGCTGAGGGCAAGAAGGCGAAGCTCACCGCCACCGTTGCACCCTGCACCGGGCACGAGAGCGACAACGTCGAGCTCTACCGCGGCAAGAAGAAGATCGCGACTGTCGCTTCGGACGCTTCCTGCGTCGCGCGCTTCAAGGTCAAGATCAAGAAGACCTCGTCGTTCAAGGCGGTCTCCCCGCAGCAGGACACGGATCACGCGGCGGGCATGTCGAAGAAGCTGAAGGTCAAGGCAAAGAGCTAGCCGCGCTCGCGCTCGCAGCCGCGGTACTTGTCCTTGCCGGGACCTCCGCGGCACACGTCGCGCCCGCCCCCACCGATGAGGATGTCGTTGCCGGGGCCGCCCCAAAGGACGTCGGGACCCTCGCCGCCGAGCAGCCTGTCCTTGCCGCCCTGCCCCCTGAGAACGTCGTTTCCCGCGAGCCCGCAGATCACGTCACGGGTGGCGATGCCCCGGATGCGGTCTCGGAGTTCGGAGCCGACCAGGTGATGGCCTCCCAGTCCCAGTGCTCCGCGACACGATGACGCGACCCCCGGCTTCGCCAGTACCGTCGAACAGGGCGTCTGGAAGAACCCTCCCCCGCATCCCCGGGCTTCGATGAGCTCGCGGTGCAGGGGCCCCTCGAAAGGGTCGTTGCGAGGACTGGCATCGCCGAACAGGTTGGTGAGCTGGTAGGGGTCCTCGGCTCGGTAGTACTCGCGGAACTTCACGGTGACGTTGTTCTTGCCGTAGTACTCGATGTACTGGTAGCTCGGAGTGCGTATCGAGGCCCAGGGTCCTCGAGATGTCCATCCCTCGGTGAGCATCTTGGACCGGCCGGCCCCGCCCGACAGGAGCGACCGGCCGTCGAGGGGGTAAGCCGGGTCCGGCTCCACGCCCGCGGCCTCGAACGCGGTCGCGGTTATGTCGATGTTGGCGACGAAGCGACCGTCGCTTTGCCCGCTTAGGATGCGGCCGGGCCACCGGGCCAGGAAGGGGATCCGGATCGACTCGTTGTACGGGATGTTCTTCCCGCCCAGGCCGTGCTCGGCCCACATGAAGCCGTTGTCGGACAGGAAGAACGCCAGCGTGTTTCCCTCGTTCTCGGCGTTGAGGGCCTTGAGGATGTCGTCGACCATCTGGTCCACCGCGAGGAGGCTGCGCAGCTGCCCTTCCCGGTTCGCCTGTCCGATCGCCAGGTCCCTCTTCTGTCTCCGGACCTGATCGGGCTTGTCGCTCTTGTCGGTCTCGAACACGCCCGGGTTGCCGGGCCACGTCCCCACGTCCGCGGTGGAGTGGCGAGCGGCGGGCTCCCACGGGTGATGGGGCGCGAACGGCGTGACGTACATGAGCCATGGCTGGTTGTCGGCGACCCCGAAGTTGTTCTCGATCAGGGTCACGGCTCGGTCGCGGATCACGTCGGTCGAGTAGTCGGACTCCGTCTCCAGGGTTCCGTTGTTGTTGAAACGATTGCCGTAGTAGGTGTCGGGCTGGGGTATCAGGACGTTCCAGCGATGGAAGAAGGGCGGATCCGCGTCGACCGGCCAGCTGTTCAGGTACTTGCCGACCAGCGCGGTCCTGTAGCCGTCGGCCATCAGCTGGGCCTGGAGGGTCGAGTCCTGCGCCAGAAGCTCGGCGTTCGCGTTTGTCCTGACCTGGTTGTTGTGGGCGAAGCGGCCGCTCATGATGGCCGCTCTCGCCGGGCAGCAGACCGGGGTGGGCGCGAACGCGTTCGTGTAGGTCGTGCCGCCCTGCCCGAACCACTGCTGGGTCTTGGGCATGACCTGCATCGTGTCCATCGCTCGCTGGTCGTCGGTGAGGATGATCAGGATGTTCGGCCGGCTCGTCTGGGCGCTCGCGGGGCTGGAAGGGAGGTTGCCCAAACCTACGGCAACCACGATGAGGGCGAGCGTGAGGGTACGGGGTCTCAACCGGCGCGCTGGATCTTGTCGGCCTTCAGGCACTTCGTGCAGACGTTGAGGCGCTTGGGGGCGCCGTTCACCAGCGCTCGCACCCGCTGGATGTTCGGGTTCCAGCGGCGGTTCGAGCGGCGGTGGGAGTGGGAGACCTTCATCCCGAAACCGGGTTTCCTCCCGCAGACGTCACACACGGATGCCATGGCCGGGAAAGATTACCAGAAGGCCTGCTCAGCGCCCCTTCAGGCGGCGGGTTTTAGTCCGAGACCTGTTGCCCACGACCATGATGTTGCCGTTCGGGATGATGTGGAGCGTGCCGGCCTCGTCGCGGAGCTCGGTCGTGCGGAGGCTGACGGCCTCGACCCGCCCCTCGAGCTCCTTGCCTGCCGCGTTCAGCGTCACCAGGCTGCCTACCGAGAACTGGTCCTCGAGCAGGAAGAAGAACCCCGAGAGGAAGTCCTTGACCACGCTCTGTGCTCCGAATCCGAGCGCGACACCCGCGATCCCGGCCCCCGCGATCAGCGGTCCGACGTCCAGGTCGAACTCTCCGAGCAGAAGGAGAAGCGTCAGGGTCCAGACGGCCACCTTCACCACGTAGGAGACCGCCTGGGTCAGGGTGGCCGACCTCTGAAGGTTCAGCTCCTGCGTCTCGGACTCGGCGCCCTCGAGTCTCCTCTGCATCCGGCGCACGGCGAGCCGCGACAGCGTGAGCAGCACGAATGCGCCGACGAGGATGACGAACAAGCGGATCCCGTGCGACAGCAGCCAGTCTCGACTGGTCAGGGGGACGTGGAAGGCGAGGACGCTCATCACGCCCGATGTAACCCCTTGCCGCGGCGGCCGGTCAAACCGAGTAGCAGAGCGACCACGAGGGGCACGAGCAGGGCGCCGGTCACGATCAGCCAGATCGGCGCGCCGGGCTCTTCGTGGTTTGCGGGTGCGCCCGGGGCCGCGGTTCCGGTTATCGGGGAAACGGTGCCCGGGCTCGCCGCTTCCCCCGCGGCGCGAACTCGCACCGGCACCGCGGCGGTCGTCACCACGTCGACCCCGTCGGAGACGAGTGCGCGCACGTCGTACCTCCCGGGCGCGAGCTCGGGCACCGTAGTCTCGAACTGGGCCTCCTCCTCCTCGAGCACGACCGGCGGCGCCGGAACCCCGCCCTCGCCTCGGAGGAACTCGATGGTCACGCTCGAGTCGTCGGACACGGTGAGATTGGGTGAGTAGGGCTGACCGACCCGCGCGTGCGGGGGGGCGGTGAACCCGGTTGCCTCGAGGACGGGGGAGGGGCGCGATCCCTGTTGCAGCTGCACGCCTCGGCCGCCGGTAACGAGCCACGGGCCCTGCCGGCCTGGATCCGGATCGAGCGATGCCTCCCCCGACGGCACGATCGTCAGTCGCGTCAGCCCGTCCGCGATCAGTATCCGTATCGAGCCGGGGACGTCGGCCGGCTCGGGCCGGAGACCTCCGTAGTACGCGGCGAGGATGTCCGCGTAGCCGAGTCCCCGCTCCGCCTTGCCGTATGCGCCCCACTGGACCATGCCGATGCCGTGTCCCCAGCCGCGGCCCTTGAGCACGATCGCGTTGCCGTCCTGCGCCGCCTTGTACCAGCGGGAGGGAACCGTCTGGGGCAGGCGATACCCGCCGGACTCCGAGGTGGGGTAGCGCTCGGGCGCCAGACACGACGCGGTCGAGTTCAGAGCGTCTCGCAGGTTCTCTTTCGACAACGTGGCGTTCCCGGCGCCCTCGATGCGGATCGCGCCGCCCGTTGCAGACACGCCGCGGATCGCGCCCCCACCCCATACTCCGTCCGCGCTCAGGAACCGCGCGAGGTCGTTGAACGGCACCTGAACCTCCCACCGTGAGAGCGGCGACGCGTGGTCGTCGTCCTCGGGACCGCCGCGCAGGTACGGGAGTGCCTCGCCTCCGAACACGTCCTCGACGTCGAACGTCCGGCCCGGCGAGGTGGACGAGTAGTAGGTGCTCGCGGGCTGGCCCCGATACAGGAGGGCCTCGCCCGCCGTGTCCTCGACGGCTTTCACCCACCTCTCGCCGTGCGGGCCCGCTTCCACCTTCATCCCGACATACACCTGGCACTCGGTGGTCGCGCACAGGTCGTACTGGCTCGATGCCGCCCCGCCGATGAGACGGTTCAGCGCGTACGTCCTCGCGGCAACGACCTGAGCCTTCAGGGCTTCCTCGGGCCAGTCTCGAGGGACCTCCGCGATGCCCTTGAGGTAGTCCTCGAAGTCGAGCTCGCCGATCAGGGATAGCGAGCCGTCCGACGCGCGCAGCACCTCGACCGTGCCTCGGTACCTCGCGTGCAGCAGCGGCTGGTACGGCTCAACGCAGGAGGACTGCGTCTGCGGGTACTCGCCGTGCACCAGCAGCGACTCGCCCGCTGCCGCCGTGAACCGCACGCGCTGGGGCGGCGCGTCCTTCGGCTTCGCCGCGGCCGATGGGATCGCGAGGGCGAGGATGAACGCAGCGATGAGTGCTCGACGCATCGGTTCAGGTTAGAGGACGTTGTCGATCTCTTTGCGGAGGTCGGCGGGATCGACCGCACCGACGTGGTCCCAGGCGATCTTCCCGTCGCGGTCGTAGACCAGTGTGATGGGCTGGCCGACATACCCGAGTCCGTCACGGATCGCGCCGCGGGGGTCGAAGATGCTCGGGTACGGCCAGTCGAATCGCGTGATGAACTCCCGGGCCGGCCCACGCGCATCGAGGATGTCCACTCCCAGGAACTGGATCCGGCCCTCGTACTCCTTGGAGATCTCGGCGAGGTCCGGAGCTTCCTCCTGGCAAGGCGGGCACCACGAGCCCCAGAAGTTCACGACGAGAGGCGTGCCGCGAAGCCCCGCGATCAGCCTCTGGTACCGGGCGACGTCGTAGTCGGGGAGCTCGAGGCGATCCTCGGGCAGCAAGGCGTCTTCCGGGGATCGAGGGGATTCCCCGCCGCACGCCGCGAGCATCCACAGCGCGAGCGAGAGCGTGAGGAAGCGGCGCACGGACTGATGGTAAGCCACGCTCGGAACTGGCTCTCGGCGGTGTAACAATCGCCCGATGGCAAAGCTGGAGCTCGAGGACCCGCTCAGCGCGGTCGGCACCGGCGGCTGGGCCAAGCGCTACATCGAGCCTCTGCGGGGGATCGGGCTCGAGACCGTCGCCGACCTCCTTCACCACTACCCGCGCGCGTACATCGACCGCTCACGCGTGGCCAAGATCGGAGAGCTGACGCCCAAGGGCGAGGCCACGTTCATCGGGACGGTCCAGAAGGTCATCACCCAGCGGATCCCCCCTCGCTATGGCCGCGGCAAGATGAAGACGATCGTCACGGTTCGCGTCTCCGACGGGACAGGGACGGTGGATCTCTCCTGGTTCAATCAGACGTGGCCCGCTCGCCGCCACAAGGAGAAGCAGGAGGTGGCAGCCTCCGGGAAGCTCTCGGCGTTCCGCGGGCGGCTCCGCATGCAGCAGCCCTCGGTCGAGGTGCTCAAGGGCGGCGAAGAGGACCACGTCCACGTGGGCCGCATCGTCCCGCTGCACCCCGCGACGGAGGGGGTCTCGACCGGTGTCATCCGGCGTCTCGTGTACGACGCGCTGGCCGATATCGGAGAGATCGAGGACCCGGTGCCGGCAGAGGTCCAGGAAGCTAACGACCTGCCTCCGCTCATGGATGCGATACGCCACATCCATTTCCCCGATGACGAGCGCGACAAGGATCGCGCGCGCCAGCGGCTCAAGTTCGACGAGCTGTACTTCCTGGAGCTCGGCGTGGCGATGCGCAAGCACCGCGTCGAGGCGGAGACGCAGGGGATCGCCCACGACGTGTCCGGCGATCTCGCCGAGCGGCTGGAGGGCTCGCTGCCGTTCGAGCTGACCAAGGCGCAGCACCGGACCATGGACGAGATCTCGGCCGACATGGCCTCGCCCCGGCCGATGAACCGGCTGCTCCAGGGGGACGTGGGCTCTGGAAAGACGGTGGTGGCGCTGTACGCCTGCATGATCGCGGTCCAGTCCGGGCACCAGGCCGCGATCATGGCTCCGACCGAGGTGCTCGCCGGACAGCACTTGCGCAGTGTCGAGATGCTCCTGTCGGGCATCGGCGGCAAGAGGCTGAGCGGCGCGCCGGCCAAGAGCTCGGAACAGGCCTCGCAGCTCGATCCCGACGGACACGACGACGGACCGACGTACGCGCTCCTGACTGCTTCGGTCACGGGGAAGGAACGCGAGCGAGTGCTGGAAGCCGTCGTGTCGGGCGAGGTGGACGTCCTGATCGGCACGCACGCGCTCGTTCAGGAGAAGGTCGAGCTCTCGGATCTCTCGTTCGCCGTGATCGACGAGCAGCATCGCTTCGGGCTACACCAGCGCATCGCGCTGAAGGAGAAGGGGGCGGCGCCGGACGTCCTGATCATGACCGCCACGCCGATCCCCAGGACGCTCGCGGTGACCTACTACGGCGATCTCGACGTCTCGGTCCTCGACGAGATGCCGGCGGGTCGCGAGCCGGTCAAGACGAGGATCGTCAGGAGCGCGCCGGAGCGCCGGAAGGCCTACGACCTCGTGCGCGAGGAGGTCCAGGAGGGCAGGCAGGCTTTCATCGTGTGCGCGGCAATCGACGAGGAGAACAAGCTCGAGGTAAAGGCGGCGGAGAAGGAGGCCGAACGACTGGCCACCGACGTCTTCCCCGACCTCCGTCTCGCGCTGCTGCACGGGCGCATTCGCCCGAAGGAGAAGGAAGCCCGGATGGAGTCGTTCAGGTCAGGTGATGCCGACGTGCTCGTCTCGACGACAGTGATCGAGGTTGGCGTCGACATCCCCAACGCGACAGTGATGCTCGTCGAGAACGCGGAACGCTTCGGCCTCGCCCAGCTGCACCAGCTGCGCGGGCGCATCGGCCGAGGCGCCCACGGCTCGACCTGCGTGCTGTTCGACGAGTCGGCGCCCGACAACGAGGTCGCGCGAGCGCGGCTCGCGGCGATGGTGCGGACCACCGACGGCTTCGAGCTCGCCGACGAGGACCTGCGTCTCAGGGGAGAGGGCACGCTGTTCGACATCAAGCAGTCGGGGATGCCCGACCTCAAGCTCGCACGACTCGCCTACGACACCGAGCTGGTCCGCGCCGCGCGCGAGCAGGCGTTCGCGCTGATAGCCGAGGATCCCAAGCTCGACGAGCAGCCGGAGCTACTCGCCGAGCTCGAGCGCCGCTTCGCCGACTCGATCGACTGGCTCTTCCACTCCTGACGACGGCGCGAGTGAAGCCGTTCGCAGTCGAGAGCGTTTTTCAGAATCCGGCGAGAAGGATCTGTATCACGCAGAGGTCCGATTCGTTGGCGCAGTGGAGCGTAAGTCCATCCAGCGGGATCGGGTTCGGGAACTCGTAGGTGCGGGTCTGGTCGTCACCGGATGGGTCGTAACCGATGAAAAGCTCGGAGCCGGTGAGCGGGCTGGATCCGTGGAGCTCCCATTCGTGGTCGCCGGTGACCATCACGATGCTCGATACCGCGATAGCGTCGAACGTCTGGGTGTCGCTCTCGTCGGGTTCCACATTGAAGAACAACTGAGAGAGCTCGGTGACGGGTGCGTTGGCGACGGAGCCGCCCGTCACGTTGACGTTCTGCGTCGAGGGGAAGTTGCTGACGCTCACCTCTCCCTCCACTGGGAGCGAGTCATTCGTCACGTTCACGTCCAGCTCCTCATTTTGGAGCGTCACATTCAGGTTCGAGTTCTGGACGTTGACGTCCGCGACGCCCTGCTCGTGGACCGCGATCCAGCCGTTCCCGTCGAGGTTCTGTTCACGAACGGGCTTGGTCGCTCCGTTGTTCGGGTCGGGCGGGTCGGCCTTGCCGATCCCCGCCATGAGCGCGGTAACCACCACGGCGGCGGCCACGATCGTCGCGCGCTTCCTCATGATGCTCCTCCTCCCTCCGCCCGTAGGCGGATCACGGATGGGCCGTGGAGGCGCGCAGAGGACGAGAGCGCGATTGGCGCGGGCGTCAAACAGCGGGCGTCCGTGGCCGGGCAGGGAGACTCTAGTGCGAGGACACGGAGCGTGCCAGGGTGCCGGAGCTCAGATGCCTCGACACTGCCCGGTCAGGAGACCTTCACGTCTCCCAGGTCGAGCTTCTCGCCACGAGACACCACGACGTCGAGTGACTTCGAGCCCGAGGCCGCGGCGGCCGTGAGCCGGAACGCCTCGGTGCCGCCCTCGAACTGGATGTGAGGGCGGGTGCTCGGGTTCGTGTGGTACTCGAACGTTCCGTCGGCCTTGGTCTCCATCGTCGTGTCGATCACCTCGGGATAGTCCGGTCCCGCGCCAGGCCACAGCGGCGTGGCGAACTCCTTGTGGAGGTTGATCGTCCCGGCGACCGGCGCTCCGGAGCCGTTCACCACCCGGCCGGTGATCACGCCGTGGTAAGCGGGGTTGGCCGCCGCCTCCGCAAGGAGCAGGAACGCGTCCCTGCACTTCCCGTACATCTGGGGCACCGAGCTCCCGTACGAGGGATGGAATCCCGAGCCGCTGTGCTCGAAGGTGTACGCGAGCGAGCCGAACGATCCGTACCCGTAGTCGGTCATGGTTCCTGTCGTGATGTAGAGCTGGATCGACTTCTGCGACTTGTAGCCCGTGATCTCACCGCAGGCGTCGCCGAGCATCAGCAGGAGCTCGTCGTCCGGCGGATCGTCGTACGTGTAGCCCCAGGGACGCAGGACGAGATTGCCGGCGGTGTGGCTCGACTCGCAAGCCGTTACCTGGTACGAGCGCATGACGTGGCCGACGTTCCTGGTCTCCGGCTCGGACGCGGCGGACGCGCCCCTGGACGTCTGGTCGTACTGGTTGTTCGCCGCTCCGGGCCCGCCCCAGTTGTGGGCGTAGTTGCGGTTGGGGTCGACCCCGTACGCGTCGGGGTTCTTCTGGATGACCGGGATGGTCACGCCGGTGAATGACCGGCGGTTCTTCCGCCAGTACCCCTCGATCCCTCCCGGCGGAACGATGCCGGTGGCCTCGACCTGGACTGCCGACTCCCGGGAGTGGTGGAACCCGTCGGGGTTCACGAGAGGAACGACCACGAAGCGCGCGTTCTGCATCAGTGCGGTGATCCGAGCGTCCGTCCCGTTGCTCTCGAGCAGGTCGTGCGCCCACATGATCGGCATCTCGGCAGCCGGCCATTCCCGCGCGTGGTGGACGCCGTCCATGTAGAAGACAGGGCGTCCGTCGCGGCTGGCGACGTTGTTCCCAATCTCGATGCCGTACACGGTCCTGCCCTCGAGGGAGGCGTTGGGAAGGGTGACCAGCTTGGCCTTGTCGGGGAAGCGAGAGATCAGGCTGTCGATATCGGTCTTGAAGTCGCCCAGGCGCCTGTAGTCGCTCCGCTCGCCGGGCTGGGGCTCCAACGTGGTGGAGCGAGCCGGGGCCTTGGCGGCGAGCGCGCGATCGTGAGCGACCAGATCGTCGACGGTTATCTCGTGACGGAGGCCGGTCGCACGCAGCTTGGCGAGGTCGCCGGGCCACAACAGGATCTCGATCGAGCCGTCGTCGAAGACGTTGTGGGTGTCGTCGAAACCGGCCAGCAGCTTCTGCTTGGCCAGGGTGGGCGCCCACACCCGGGCCACCTGCAGCTTCTCGCCCTTGGCGAGGAGGCCTGCGGCGCGGGCCGGAGCGGCAACGGCTACAGAGCCGAGTCCGATGCCCATCGCCTTGAGGATGGTCCTGCGGTGGACGCGCGGGTTGAGGTTGCTCACGGGTCAGCCTCCCTGGTTGCGGACAAAGAGGATTTCGACGTGCGGAGGCCTCATTCCTGCTCTGCGGCTACGCTCGGGGGGGATGAGGGCCCATCCGATCTTCGCGCGCTTCTACGACCGTCTCGCCCGCTCCATGTGGCCGGTCGAGGTCGAGCACCGGACGGAGCTCGTCTCGGGCCTCGAGGGCCGCGTTCTCGAGGTCGGAGCGGGGACCGGCCTGAACTTCCAGCTCTACCCGGCCGGCGTTGAGGTGGTCGCGGTCGAGCCGGAGCCGAATATGGCGAACAGGGCCGTGGGGCGTCTCGGAGAGGCAACGGGTCATGTCCGTCTGCTCAGGGCCGTGGCGGAAGCCCTTCCCTTCCCCGACCGGTCGTTCGACGCTGCCGTGGTGTCCCTGGTGCTCTGCTCCGTTCGAGACCCGCGCGTGGCGGTCTCTGAGATCCGCCGCGTGCTGCGCCCGGATGGTGAGCTGCGGATCTTCGAGCACGTCCGCTCCCAGAACCCACGGCACGCCAGGTGGCAGGACTGGCTAACGCCCATCTGGCGATCCTTCAGCGCCGGTTGCCACCCGAACCGCGACACGGCGGCGACCCTTCGGTCGGCGGGGTTCGACGTGGACGTGCGCCGGATCCCGATAGGTCCTGTCACGCCGGCCCGCCCCCACATCCTCGGAGCGGCGACCCCGCGATGAGGGTGATCGGCGGCTCGGCCAAGGGCACGCGCCTCGCGCCGGTTCCGCCCGGAACCCGCCCTCTGTCCGACCGCGCTCGCGAAGGGCTGTTCTCGAGCCTGGCGGCCGTGATCCCCGATGCGGTCTGCGGCGACTTGTTCGCCGGTACCGGCGCGGTCGGCATCGAGGCCCTGTCGAGGGGCGCCGCCTCTTGCCTGTTCGTCGACTACTCGACCAGGGCCACCCGGGCGATCGAGGAGAACCTGACCCTCACGAAGCTCGAGGGGCGCGCCAGGGTGGTCCGCTCGGATGTGAGGGCCGCCCTCGAGCGGGAGGAGGGCCCCTTCGACGTGGCTTTCCTCGACCCCCCCTACGAGATCGACGAGGGCGAGCTAGCCTCGGTGCTCGGTCTGGTGGCCGCCCGCCTTGGCCCAGATGGCCGGTTCGCGCTGACCAGGCCGAAGGGAAAGGATTCCATGAATGTCATTCCGCTACACTGGCATTCCGCCAGGCTCCTGAGCTACGGAGACGCACGGATCCACGTCTGTCGGAGGCAGAATTGACCCTGACCGCCCTATGTCCGGGCACTTTCGACCCGGTGACCAACGGCCACCTTGACGTCGTGAGGAGGGCTGCCGGGCTGCTCGACCGGGTGATAGTCGCCGTGGTCGAGAACCCGGCCAAGGAGCCGTTGTTCGAGACGGGCGAGCGGGTCGAGATGCTCCGAGAGGCGGTGGCGGATGTCTCGGGCGTCGAGGTCGCCTCGTTCACCGGCCTGCTCGTGGATTACGCGCGGGACCAGGGAGTCGGACTGATCGTCAAGGGCCTCCGGGCCGTAAGTGACTTCGAGTACGAGATACAGATGGCACAGATGAACAGGCACCTCTCAGAGATCGAGACTTGCTTCGTGGCCACGAGCCCCAAGTGGTCGTACCTGTCGTCCTCGCTCGTGAAGGAGATCGCCAGGTATGGCGGCGACGTATCCGGGCTCGTGCCCGACCACGTCGTGCGGAAGCTGAAGGAGACGTTCGCCTGATGGACATCGCGGCGAGGCTGCAGCAGCTAGAGGAGCTGGTGGCGGAGGCGAAGTCGATGCCCCTGTCCACCTCCGTCCTGGTCAACCGGGAGGAGGTGCTCGAGCTCATCCAGGAGATGCGCGCGACCATGCCCGAGGAGATCAAGCAGGCCCGCTGGGTCGTGAAGGACCGCGAGCAGCTTCTGACCAAGGCCCGCAAGGACTCCGAGGGGGTGGTCCAGCAGGCGCTGGAGGAGCAGAAGCGTCTGGTCGCCCAGGAGGAGGTCGTACGCGCCTCTACGCGGGAGGCCGAGAGGATCCTCGAGGAGGCCCGCGATCAGTCCCGCCAGATGCGGCTCGAGGCCGAGGACTACATCGACCAGAAGCTCGCAGCGTTCGAGGCAACGCTCACGCGCACGCTCGAGCAGATCGCCCAGATCCGCGAGGCCCAGGAGCGCCAGCTGACCCACGTGGGGGAGCAGCTAAAAAGGACGCTCGACCAGGTCGAGCGCGGCCGCGAGCGGCTCAAGGGCTCCACCCTCGCTGAGGAGCACTTCGCGGAGGAGGGCACGAGTTGAGGCTCGTCGACGTGCAGGACCTGATCAGCAGGCCGGGTGTCTCCAAGCGGCTCGAGATGTCCGCGAGGATCGACGGTCTCTACACCGAGATGATCACGGTCGGCGAGGAGACCGCATTCAGGTGCCTGCTCGAGAGCGTGGTCGAGGGCGTGCTGGTCACCGGCAGCCTGCTGGGACGGATGACTTGCCGCTGCGCCAGGTGCCTCAAAGAGTTCTCGCGAGACTTCGACGTCCGCGTGCGCGAGCTGTTCGCACACGCGCCGACCAAGGACGACGATCACTATCCGATAGTCGAGGGCGAGATCGACCTCGAACCGATGGCTCGCGACGCCGTGCTACTCGACGTCCCGTTCTCGCCCCTGTGCAAGTCCGACTGCCTCGGCCTGTGCTCGCGTTGCGGCGGCGACCGCAACCTGGGCGAGTGTGCGTGCGGTCCCGAGGTGGACGAGCGCTGGGCCGCGCTGAGCACCCTGAAGATCGACGACTGAAGAGAGGAAGGAACATGGCTCTACCCAAGAAGAAGACGACGAAGGCGAAGAGGGACTCGCGCCGGTCGCATTGGAAGGCGACGCCGGCGACGTACAGCGAGTGCCCGCGCTGCCGTCAGGCCAAGCTGCCTCACCGCGTGTGCGCCAACTGCGGCTTCTACGGCGGGCGTCAGGCCGTCGAGGTCGAGTAGGGGCGCCCGGGTTGCGCGGAAGGGCCACCCCGATCGAACGGGCCCTCGGCGTGCGCTTCAAGGACCCCATCTTGCGTCAGATGTCCCTGACCCACAGGTCTTACGCGTTCGAGCAGGACCTGAAGGAGACGAACGAGCGGCTGGAGTTCCTCGGAGATGCCGTGCTCGGACTCGTCGTCACCGATATCGCGTACGCGCGGTTCCCCGGGATGCCCGAGGGTGACCTCGCGAAGCTGCGCGCCGCCACCGTCAACATGCTGACGCTGGCCGACGTCGCGCGTGCTCTCGATCTGGGACAGGAGATCCTGCTCGGCAAGGGCGAGGAGCTCTCGGGGGGCCGCGACAAGACCTCGATCCTGGCGGACGCGATGGAGGCCGTCCTCGGTGCCGTGTATCTCGACCGGGGGCTCGGAGCGGCGACCGCGCTGATCGAGAGGCTGTTCTGGCCGCGGATGGCCGCGTACTCGCGGGGCGAGGGCGACCGCGACTATAAGACCGTGCTACAGGAGCTCGCCGCGCAGGACATCGGCACGATCCCGCAGTACCGAGTGCTCGAGGAGGGGCCGGACCACGCCAAGGAGTTCACCGCCACGGTGTACATCGCGGGCGAGCCCTACGGCACGGGCGAGGGGCGCTCCAAGAAGGAAGCCGAGCAGCGCGCCGCCCGCGCGGCCTATTCCCGGCTCATGAGCGAGTCCGGCACCGTGCCGGCCGGAGAGGCGTAGGGGAAATGGAGCTGCCCGAGGTCGAGGTCGTCCGCAGGGACCTCGAGAAGGATGTCGTCACCCGGCGCATCGCGGACGTCGATGTGCGCCGGATGAAGAACACGAAGCGGGTCATCCGCAGGCACAAGACGCCGAAGGAGTTCCGCGATCGGCTGAAGAGTCACCGCATCACTCGCGCCGAGCGGAAGGGGAAGTACATCCTGCTTCATCTCGATGACGGCAACGTGCTGGTGACTCACTTCGGGATGAGCGGGCGGTTCCTCCGGGGGAACAAGCGGCTTCCGCTCGACAACCACACCCACGTCATTATCACGTTCCAGCAGGGCGGCGACCTCCGCTTCGTAGACCCGCGAACGTTCGGCGAGATGTTCGTGACCACGGCGGACGAGCTCGGGAAGGTCAAGGAGCTCAGTCACATCGCGATCGACCCGCTCGAGGACACGTTCACCTGGCAACAGTTCTCGCACACGCTCGCGACTCGGGCGAGCAAGCTGAAGCCGCTGTTACTGGACCAGCAGTTCATCTCCGGCCTCGGCAACATCTATTCCGACGAGGTGCTGTTCTCGGCCGGGTTGCGGCACGACCGCATGTCCAACGAGCTGTCCGCTCAGGAGGTCCGGCGCCTCTACCGCGCCATGCAGGAGACCGTTCAGGAGGCGATCCGCTACCGCGGCACGACCCTGGGAGACGAGGCGTACGTCGATGCGTTCGGCAAGCCGGGGGAGTATCAGAACGAGCTGAAGGTCTACGGACGGCGAGGGCTACCTTGCCGCAGGTGCCGTACACCCATCGAGGTGGTCAAGTACTCGGGCAGGAACTCGTACTACTGCCCTCAGTGCCAGAGCTAAGTTCTAACGGCGCTGCGCGGCGATCAGGTCCAGCGTCTCATCTATCGGGATGTCCTCGGCCCGGATCGCGTCAGCCGGTGGCTTCAGAGGGATGATCAAGCTGAACACCGACCCGTGTTCGTCCGAGCGCTCAAGCGCGATCTTGGCGCCGATTACCTCTGTCAGTCGCCTGCATATGTACAGCCCGAGCCCGGTTCCCCCGACCGCACGGGTGGAGGTCTGATCTACCTGGTAGAAGCGGTCGAAGATCCGCTCCTGCAGCTCATCGGGGATGCCCGGACCCTGATCCTCGACAAGGACCTGCACACCTCCGGGCACACCGGACACACGGAGGGTGAGCGTCGTATCCGTCGGCGCGTACTTCAAGGCGTTGTCGACCAGGTTGGACAGGATCTGGTACACGCGTCGCTCGTCCGTCTCGATCTTGCCGGGGTCGCCCGCCACGTCGAAGACGACACGGTGGCTGGCGGCACGCGAGCCGAGCCCCTCGATCACCTGCTTGGCCACGGTGCTCAGCGACACCGGTGAGATGACGGCGCGGATGGGCTGAGCCTCGATCCGTGCGGCAACGAGCAGGTCCTCGATCAGCTGCCGGAGGCGCTCACCCTGCCGGTCGACGACCTCGAGCAAGGTCTGGCGGTCCTCGGCGTTGAACTCGAGGTCGGGCTGAAGCAGGGTCTTGACCGAGCCCTGGATCGACGTCAGAGGGGTGCGGAGCTCGTGCGAGACGGTAGCCACGAAGTCGTCCTTCATCCGGTTCATCTCGGTCATGTGGATCAGGGACTCCTCGAGGCGCTGGACCAGTCGCGCGTTCTCTATGGAGACACTCGCGTGGTTCGCCAGGGCCTCGAACATCTGAAGGTCGTTGGCGTCGAAGGTGCTGACGTCACCGAGTCGGTTGCCGACCATGATCGTGCCCACGATGCCGTCGGTGCCCCGCAACGGAGCGATCATCGCGTCGCGGATCCCCTGCTCGGCGAAGTGCAGACGCAGTCGCTGTGGCTCGATCGGGCGCGTGAAAAGCAGGGCCTGACCCTCGGCCGCGACGCGGGCCCACAAGCCCTCGGTCGGGTCGAGCTTCACGGGGATGAGAACTTCCTCGTGATCGTCCGGACCGACCAAGGTGCGCAACATGGGCTCGCCTTCGGGGGCGAATAGAAGGATCTCCGCGGTCTCGGCCCTGAACATCGTCTGTGCCTGTGACAGGAGGGCCGGCAGTGATGCTTCCATCTTCAGAGACCGGTTCAGGAGGTGGGTCGACTCGTAGAGGAACTCCATCCGCGCGTGCTGCTCTCGCTGAGAGGTGTACACGCGATAGGAGAAGAACAGGATGGCGGTTGGGACCGCCAGCACCCAGGCGGCAGAAGGCTCGACCCACAGGATCAGAGCTCCGATCAGTCCGATGCTCGCGTTCGTTGCCGACAGCACCTTCCCGAAGCTCATTCGCTGGAGCATGCCCCTGCGTTCCAGCCGCCCCTCCGCGAGGGACACCGCGGTCTCGACTGCCAGGTCCGCAACGAACGCCGAGGTCAGCGTTGCCAGCAGGGTCGCGACCCAGGCCGCGGGCTCAAGCGGCACGCGAGTGCCGAAGGCGTTGAAGACGAGCAGGGCAAGACAGCTCTCGAGCGCGAAGTGGCTCAGGTTGAACGCCAGCTTCAGCGCGGACTGCCGGCGATGAACGATCAGGGCGATGGCCGAGCCCAGCAGGTGAGCCGCGACCAGATCGACGGGAGCGGCTGTGAAAAGGCCGATGACGAACGGAAGCTCGCTGAGTGAGAACGAGTACGCGTTACCGCGGAACTCGACGTGGACGACCAGAATCTCGGCCAGGGCGAACATGGCCGCGAGCGCCCAAAGGGGTGTACGCAGATGGCCGCTGGGGCCGGGGATGTTGAGGACACCGAACGTGAACAGGGCTGCCGCGACCGTGGCCAGGCTCGCGGTGAGGATGGCGATCTTCGCGGGACCGCTCAGGTGACGGACTTCGGGAGGGGGGGTGCCCCCCTCCCGGTCCGCTGTCTCGGCGGCGCTATCGCTCACGGCGTGCCGGATCTAGCTCCAGCCGGCGTTCGACCAGCTCCTGCCGGCCCACGCCTGCCCGCTCCAGCTCCTGCCGCTCCACGAACGTCCGCTCCAGCTGCGCCCTTCCCATGCGCCTCCGCTCCAGCTTCTGCCGCTCCAGCTGCGACCACTCCAGCTCCTGCCGCTCCAGCTGCGACCGCTCCAGCTCCTGCCGCTCCACGAACGTCCGCTCCAGCTGCGTCCGCTCCAGGAGCGCCCTTCCCAGTCACCGCCGGTGTACTCCACGCCGTTGTAGAAGCCGCCGGACCAGCTGCTGCCCGCCAGGCTGTTGGTGGCGAAGGTGGTCGGGTCCCAGGGGTTGCCGAAGATGTCGAGCTCGCCCATGAGCTGCGTCCCGTCCTCGTCCTCCGTGAGGTGGAGGCTGCCGCGCGCGAGCTCGAGCGATCCGAGCCCCGTCGCCACGGGGTGGCTCTGAACCGAGGTCGGCGTTGCGGCGTAGAAGGCGTTCTTCATGTTGATGAGGCCCGCACCCTGCTGCTCGAGTGGGGGAATCGGCAGCCTCTCCGCCGTCATCGCGAGCAGTGCCTTGACCTGGTCCGGTGTGATGTTCGGCCGCTGCTGAAGAATCAGCGCGACCGCGCCCGAGGTCACCGCGGCAGCCTGCGAGGTGCCGCTTCCGCGGAAGAACCGGCTATCGGGCACGTTCGGGATCACGCCCTCCGGGTGATTCTGGTCGATGAAGGATCCGGTGTTACGAAGGCTCTGTATCGACTGGCCCGGCGCGACGAAGTCCGGCCGGCGCTGAGCGTTGCCGTAGCTCGAGAAGTCGGGGATGACGTCGTCCTTGGTGGTTCCGAACCCACCCGGACGGTCGGCGCCGACGGCGATGACGTACGGGTCGTAGGCGGGGTTCGACATTCGGTCGTCCCCGAAGCCCCGGTTCCCGGCCGCCGCGACCACGACGATCCCCTTGCGCCACGCGACCTCCGCCGCGTAGGTCAGCGGGTCCAGGATGTAGCTCTGCACACCATCGGTGCCGAACGACATGTTGAGGACTCGGATGTTCATGCCGTTGTCGTTGCGGTGCTGGACCACCCAGTCGATCGCGGCGATCACCTGTGACACGTCCGCGACGCCCTCGAAGTCGCCCACCTTGACGTTGACGATGCGGGCATCGGGTGCGACGCCGAGGAATCCGGTCTGATTGTCGGAGTGCTCTCCGCCCGGCGGCACCGAGTCGTCGCGCCCGGCGATGATGCCGGCCATGTGGGTGCCGTGACCGTAGCCATCTAGGTAATGGAGCTCCGGTACCTGGGAGTCGAACGAGAGATCAGGTCCGTTGACGACCTGGGAGGGGTTGTCGATCCCCTCTACCGGGACGACGCCCGTATCGACCAGGGCCACGTCGATGCCGCTGCCCGTGAAGCCCTTCTTCCAGTACTCCTTCGCCCTGATGGCCCGGACCGTGCTGTACATCGAGCCGTTGTCGGTCGTCGGGTCGTAAGCCGGCTCCGTTGTCTCTGTAGTCGGGTCGGTGGTCGAGGTGGGGTCCGTTAGTGGCTCCGTGACCGTGTTCAGTCCGTCCGTGATCGGCTCGGTCATCTGAAGCATCTCGATCGGCTTGTCGGGGGTGACCGCGAGAACCTCGGGAGAGGAGGCGATGCGGCCGAGCTGCCCGACCGGAACGTCGGCGACGAACCCGTGAAGGATCCGCAGGTGCTGTCCGACCGTCCCCCCGGAGCGCTCGACGACCATGGCCGCCTCGTCCGCTCCGCCCGGGAAGGCTCGAACTATGACGGAGGTCATCTCTTGGACGCCCTCCGACATGGAGGAGCGCAGGGCCGGGCTCATCACGGCCAGCGACACGGCGGATGCTACGAACAGGGCAAGGAGCTTGCCCTTCTTCTCCTTCTTGGAGTCGTTCCAGCTGATCGCCAGAGCGACGCCGCTTTGCGTGTTCCCCCCCAAAATGCCCTCCTTGGTTGTCAACTTCTGCCCCCTATGTATCGGCCGGAGGGGGGACATTTCTGAGTGGTTACTGGGGGCCATTTTCCTGATAGTCACAAATGACTAGTTCACTAGGCCTGGTGGCCCCCCGCATGAGGCCGATCGGTGCATCCC
>JBOGVX010000114.1:0-14249 GCA_050693165.1 Actinomycetota bacterium
AGAGATCCTCGTGGAGCACACGCTGTACTTCCACGGCACCAACCGCTCAGGGGACATACAGGGTGGTGGGAATGTCTCCGGGACCCCATTCCTCATGGATGCGACCGCGCCGACGGGGACCGAGACCAAGTACAAGACCAGCAAGCCCGGGATCTTCGGCAACGACACGTTCGGTCGCAACGCGGTCAACGGCTACTGGCTGAGGGAGCTCGAGGCTCCCGAGCGCATAGTGTGTGCCGGCTCGAAGTTCTACGCGGCAGCCGCTGCCGACTCGATCAACATCATCCTGTTCTTCGACAAGCCGTACTCGGATACTGCCATCGCTGCGGTTTCCAACGTGTCCGCCTCCGCTCCGGCGGGGAACGGTGTCCGGCTGTTCAGTGGGAACTTCAGCGTCGGGACCAAGACCGGCAAGGTCGCCGAGACCGACTTCTCGATCCAGTTCGCCCCCGGCGCACCGGGTGCGGTCCTGGCCTACGACTCGACCGAAGCGCCATCGTCGTTCACATACGTGACGATCGAGCCCAAGCCCGCCGCCTGAGGGGGCGCCGGTCACGGGAGCTCGAGGGGCGGGTGCTAACATCCGTCTGAAAACGCTGTAGCTTGCGTTCTGGTCGAGGGGGGCCTTCGGGCCCCTTCTCCAGCTTCGGCGGGGTGGCCGAGTGGCTAGGCAGCGGCCTGCAAAGCCGCGTACAGCGGTTCAATTCCGCTCCCCGCCTCTCCGGTACCATCTCCAGAAGGGCGCTTAGCTCAGGGGGAGAGCGCTTCCCTGACACGGAAGAGGTCGGAGGTTCAAATCCTCCAGCGCCCACCACACCGCAGGCGAGGCGAGCTCGTTCCAACAGAGTCCACGGACGTGGTGTACGAGCAGCACCCTGAGGGTGCTTGAAACGAAGGACCACCTCCGTCTCTACGAGCAGCCTGGGAGGCCAAAACCGCGATATGTCCGCGGTCGCTACTGTGTAGATGAGCAGATGAAGGAGGTGCGTGATGGGGAAGGCATTCGACATCGTCAACGAGATCGCGGTCGGGGCAACACCCGAGCAGGCCTGGCAGGCGGTCGCCACCGGCGAGGGCATGGACGCCTGGTTCATGGGGCACAACGAGATCGAGCCGAAGGAGGGCGGCGCGGTAAAGACCGTCGCCCCGAACTGGACCGGTGGAGGCACGGTGACGACGTGGGATCCGCCCAATCGGTTCGCGTACCGGACCGAGACGGCCGAGGACGGCGCGTTCATGTCGTTCGACTACCGGATCGAGAGCACCGACAAGGGCGACACCTCGATCAAGTGGACCCACACCGGCATGCTCGGCGACAACTGGGAGGCCGAGTACGAGGCGATGAACGAGGGCGACACCGCGTACTTCCACAAGCTCGGCGAGTACCTGTCCCACTTCTTCGGCCGGAAGGCCACGCCCGTCGAGACGTACGGGCCGGAGGTCCACGTCCGGGAGAAGGGGATGGAGCTCATGCGAGAGGGGCTCGGGCTGACGGAGGAGGTTGAGATCGGGGACCCGGTCAAGCTGACGCCGGCCGGCATCGAGCCGATCGAGGGCGTCGTCGAGTGGGTATCCGCGAGCTTCCTCGGCGTGCGGAGCGACGACGCGCTCTACCGCTTCATCTGGGCATTCGACGGACCGCTCATGATTGCCCACCACATCTTCAAGGACGTGGATGAGAAGGAGGAAGTCGCGGCGTGGAAGGCCTGGCTGGCCGGGTTGAGCTCATGAAGGTCACATCGAGAGATGGCAGCAGCATCGACATCGACCGTACGGGTGAAGGCCCTCCGGTGGTCCTCGTGACCGGTGGCTCTGTCGATCGACAGTCGCTGATCCCGCTCGCCGCGGAGCTCTCGAAGAGTTTCACGGTGCTCAACTACGACCGGCGCGGGCGCGGCGAGAGCACGGACACGCCGCCGTACGCGATCGACCGAGAGATCGAGGACATCGACGCGGTGATCACGGCTGCCGGCGGGTCGGCGCACCTGTACGGCTCGTCATCCGGTGTGGTGCTCACCATGCGCGCCGCCGCGTCGGGACTCCCCGTCGACAAGCTCGCGATGTGGGAACCGCCGTTCATCCTCGACGAGGCCAGCCGGCCACCCTCCGATCAGGTCGAGCAGTACGAGACGATGGTCGCGGAGGACCGCCGCGGCGACGCGGTCGAGTACTTCATGACGAGGATCATCGGGATGCCCGCCGAGATGGTCGCGGGGATGCGCACGCAGCCGTGGTGGCCCGCGCAGGAAGCCATCGCGCACACCCTCGCCTACGACGCGCGGATCATGGGCGACTACTCGATCCCGACCGACGTGGCGGCCCAGGTGAAGGCGCCGACGCTCGTGGTCGCCGGCGGGAAGGACTTCCCGTGGATGCGCGAGACCGCCGCCGCGCTGGCCGACGCCATCCCCAACGGCCAGGTCCGCCTGCTGGACGGCCAGGGTCACGACGTGGACCCTGCAGTGCTCGTCCCGGTGCTGGTCGAGTTCTTCAACGCCTGACCGTATGCCGGACGGGGAAGGATCGGACTGGGACGAGATCCGGATCGATCGAGACCGGCTCGCCGGGCTCCTCGAGGCGCATGCGCCGGAGGGATGGGAGCAGCGGTTCGACAAAGAAGCGCTGCTCGACTCGGTCGCCGGCAGCGAAGCGATCCAGATGTTCGTGATGGCGGCCGACATCCGCGAGTCGACGATGCTGATGAAGGAGGCCATCAAGGTCGAGCGATTCGCGTACGTGATGGACAAGTTCGTGTCGTCCGTCCGGCAGGGCATCACTCGGTCGGGTGGGTGGTTCGACAAGTTCACCGGGGACGGGTTCCTCGCCTACTGGCTCGTGCAGGCGGGACCCGGTTACGACGAGGGATTCGTGCAGGCCGCCGGGAACATCGCGAAGACCGCGCAGACGCTCGTCGATCTGTTCCACAGCCGCGTGCTCGAGGACTTCCGAGCCAACTCCAGGAACCTCTCGGGTGGCGTCGGGCTGTCGATCGGGCTCGACGCCGGCCCCGGATACCTGGTGCAGATCGCCGGAGAGCTGACGATCGTCGGCCCCCCGGTCGTGGGAGCGGTGCGCATGGTGACGGCCGCCGCCACAGCAAAGGAGATCCTGGCGAACGTGTACCTCGGCGAACATCTGAACGAGCAGCAGGACGGCATCTACGAGGCGCTGGGCATGTCCTCGACACGCGAGTACCGTCCGACGAAGGAGTACCCGAAGGGACAGGAGGTCTATGCCCTCACCTTCGCAGACGGGGCGTTGGAGGGATCTTCGCCGGACCGATGAGCTCTCGGTATCTCCCAGTCCTCGCTTGAGCAGCGGGTCTCCCCGGCTGTCCCAGAACGCGGACAAGCCATACTTGCCCGGCCCTTTCAGTTCCTTGGCGAACTCGACCGCGTGCGCGGCGAAGCCCGGATAGAAGGCCCGGGCGGGCACGGCCCCAAGGAATCACCCTCTACTACCTCTTCCGCGCCGAGCGTCTTCAGGACCGCAGTCATGAGAGGGTTCTGGGGGTCTTCGGCTGCCATGGCCGGTTAGTGTGTCATCCCCGAGGAGCTAGATGGCTGGAACCAGCACGCGGGCCGATGAGATCGTCGTCTTCTGGATCAGGCGAGAGAGCCGATGCGCGGGATGCGGCGAGGAGCTCGACCGGGGCGGTCTCATCCGGCTCCAAGACCACGCGCCCTTCTGCCTCGAGTGCGCCGAGCTGGATCATCTGATCTTCCTTCCGCGAGGTGACGCGGCGCTTACCCGCAGGGCTTCGAAGGGTTCGCGGCTGCGAGCGGTCGTGGTGCAGTGGAGTCGCGGGCGAAAGCGGTACGAGCGTCAGGGGATCCTGGTGGAGGAGGAGGCCCTGCGGCGCGCAGAGCAAGAGTGCCTGTCCGACACCGAGGCCCGCGAAGCCCGGCGCCGCAGAGAGGCGGAGCGGCGAGAAGGGCAAGACCGCGAGTACGTCGCCCGCTTCGCCGGTGCCATCCGGGCGCGCTACCCGGGCTGTCCGGGAAACGTGGACCGAGAGATCTCCGACCATGCCTGTCGCAAGCACAGCGGGAGGGTGGGACGGAGCGCCATGGCCAAGCGGCTAGACGCGGAGGCCGTGGACCTGGCGGTCCGGGCCCATGTCCGTCACGCTCATACCCGGTACGACGAGCTGCTTATGGCCGGATGGGACCGGACAGCCGCCCGAGCGGAGGTGGACGGCGAGCTCGAGGACATCCTGGCGTCGTGGGGGCCCTGAGCCGGTCGTTGCCTCCCGCGGACAGTACTTGCCACGGTCCCATTGTTACATGTAACATGGCTGGCGTGGAGGAACCAGAGAGATCACCGGTGCAGGAACGCGTTCGCAAGCACCGTCAACGGCTGCGCGCCCAGGGGCTGCGACCCATCCAGCTCTGGGTGCCCGACGTGCGGTCGCCGGCCTTCGCTGCGGAAGCGCACCGTCAGTCGTCGGCCGTCGCCGCGAGCACGCACGCGGCCGAGGACCAGACCTTCATCGACGCTGTGAGCCGGGACGACACGGTTGAGGCGGGGTGAGATCTGGACCGCCGCGGGCGGCAGTGGTTACGCAGGGAAGCCTCGCCCAGTGGCCATCGTCCAAGACGATCGGTTCGACGCGACAGTCTCGGTAACCGTGTGTCCGTTCACGACGGATTCAACGGATGCGCCGCTCTTCCGCCTCCATGTCGAACCCGACGAGATGAACGGGCTCGATGAGCCCAGCCGTCTCATGGTGGACAAGCTAACGACGGTTCCGCGATCCAAGCTCGGCGAGAGGCTCGGACGGCTCAGCGACGAGGACATGGTCCGTCTGGGCCGCGGCGCGATCGTGTTTCTGGGCTTTGCCGGCGACTGATTGGGCACACAGCTGCCGATGTCGTCGGCTTCTTAGCAGCCAGTGGTCGCTCAGCCTCCGGTCCCGCACACGACCGGAAACGTTGAGCAATGACGAGAACCGTCGAGTATCCGAAAGCGCCGGTCAGGGGCCATGTCCGGCTGTACTTAAATGCCTACGTACCGGAGCAGTCCCAGGTGCCGCTGGCGAGCTTGTCGCCGGCGACCAGGTTCACCGCCCCGGAGCTGCCGGATTCATCGAACACAACAGCGCCGGTCGGAGGCTGGCCACCGTCGAAGATGCTGCCACCCACCTCGAGGTTGCTTCCCGTGTACGCCCCAGGTCCGGTGAAGGGTTTCGCCTTGAACGTGAGCGTCCCTCCCTGGAAGCTGAGCCGCACTTCGCGAGCCTTACCGGCATCTCGGATCGAGTCGCACGTAACGGGAAGGGGCTGCGGGATGCCGCCCGCTTCCGTCTGAACGACCAGCAGTGGAGCGCCCACTGGGGGAATCGAAGGAAGGTCGACCGGAATGTCCCCGTCGGGCGGCGGGCTGCCGGCGACGCCGGGCAGGTTCGGCGGGGGAGAGCTCGAGGCGGTCGAGATCGTCGAGTCCGATCCGAACAGGGCAAGGAAGATCCCGACCCCGAGGAACGCGGCCCCGAAGATCCCCAGGAACACGGGGACGAACCACATGCCGAAGAATCCGGGTATGCGCGCGTCGGAAGGGTTCGTCGGCGAATAGAGCACCTTCACGGTCTGGCCGACGCTGTACCTCGGGGGATTCGATCCCACGTTCCCGGTGAATCCGGCGGTTTGTCCGTCTGCCGTCGTGAACTGGACCACCGGCTTGTAGACGGTTCCACCTTCGCCCCCCGAGCTCGCAACGAGCCCGGTGACGACGCCTTGCGCCGGCACCGCGCTTTCCAGGAAGCGCCGGGTCCGGAAGAAGAAGATCAGGGCGATCAAGGCCATCAGGCCGCCGACGCCAAGGAAGATCAGGCCGATCTGGGAAACGCTCATGGGCGGTAGCCTCGCACAGGTGGAGGCGGCTATTCGGACATCCCGTCTCCTACGATGTCCGGACCTTGAAGGACGTCGGTCTCGCGGGGCTCCCCGCTTCGGGCAAGTCCACGCTGTTCACCGCTCTCACCCATGCCGGCGCGGCGGGGGGGCGAGCCAACCAGGCCGTCGTCCCCGTGCCCGATCCGAGGCTAGGTGTGCTGGCCGAGCTCGAGCATTCGGCCAAGATCGTGCCCGCCCAGGTGCGGTTCGTGGATGTTCCAGGCGGGATGTCTGCCCAGGCTCTGGCCGCGCTCCGCACGACCGACGCTCTGGCACTGGTCGTCGGGGCATTCCAGGGGGAGGGTGACCCCGTAGCCGATCTCGCGTCGATCCGCTCGGAGCTGCTCCTCGCGGACCTCGCACTGATCGAGGGAGCGGTCGAGCGGGCCGAGAAAAAGTCGAAAGCAAGGGACCCGGAGGCCGCCGCAGCGATCGGCGCGCTGAAGAAGGCGGGGGAGGCGCTGGAGGCCGAGAAGCCTCTTCGCGATCTCGAATGGAGCGACGCGGAGCGCGCGGCGCTTCGCGACTTCGAGTTCCTTTCTCTCAAGCCATGGGTCGTGGTTGCCAACCTCGACGAGGGCGCCTCGATACCTAAAGGCTTGCCCGAGGGAACAGTAGGTGTCTACGCCGCGATCGAGGCCGAGGTCGCCGAGATGGACGCGGAAGAGGCGCGGGCCCTTCTCGAGGAGTTCGGCGTGAAGGAGCCCGGTCTGGATGCCGTGATCAAGGCCTGCTACTCGGCCCTCGACCTCATCACGTTCCTGACCACCGGCGAGGACGAGTCACGAGCTTGGCAGGTGAGGCGCGGGGCCAAAGCCCCCGAGGCCGCCGGCGCGATCCACAGCGATATGGAGCGCGGCTTCATCAGGGCCGAGATCGTGGGCTACGAGGAGCTGGTCGACGCGGGCTCGGAGAAGGAGGCCCGGGCGCGCGGCCTGGTCAGAACCGAGGGCAAGACGTACGAGGTGAAGGAGGGGGACATCCTGCACGTCCTCTTCGCCGTCTGAGGCTCAGCCGGGCCAGTCGGGCTTCGGCGCCTCGGGCTGTGACAGGACGTCGTCGAGTGATCGCTTGCTCTCGGGCTTTTTAATCACGTCCTCCAGCTTCGTCTTTGGTCCGCCGAGGTCGCCGGCCGACTCCAGCATCTCCTCCAGGCTCGGATCGGCCTTCCCCTTGAGCCGGATGCGTAGGGCCGCGAGCACGGAGGCGTGCTCGTCGGAGAGCCCCTGGGCGATCTTGATCTCCGTGAGAGCGGCCTCGGACCGCTTCAGCAGGGCCTCGTCTTCGTCGCTCACGGTTCGGCAGCGTAGCATCGCTGCATGGCAGCGAAGCCTCCCACCCCGCGCGCGACCGTCAAGCGGATGCCGGAGCGGGCCGTGTACGACCGCGAGACGATCGAGGCGATCCTCGACGAGGCGGTGTTCTGCCACGTCGCGGTCGTGGTGGACGGCGCCCCGCGCGTAATCCCGACGATCCACGCCCGCAGCGGCGACACGCTCTTTATCCATGGATCCAACGCGAGCAGGACGCTCCGAGCGATCAAGGGCGACGCCGAGGTCTGCGTCGTCGTGACGCTGCTCGACGGGCTGGTGCTCGCGCGCTCGGCGTTCAACTCGTCGATGAACTACCGCTCGGTCGTGGTCTACGGGACGGCAAGCGAGGTCACCGATCCCGACGAGAAGTGGGAGGCACAGCGCGCTCTGGTCGAGCACGTCATCCCGGGTCGCTCCGCCGACGCTCGGATGCCGAACGAGAAGGAGCTGAGGCAGACGACGATCCTGGCGATCCCGCTCGACGAGTCGTCGGCAAAGGTTCGTATGGGTCCGCCCTCGGATGAGGAGGAGGACTACTCGCTCGACGTCTGGGCGGGAGAGATCCCGTTCCTGACGGTTCCGCAGCCGCCGATCGACGACCCGCGCCTGCCTCCCGGTGTCTCCGCGCCCGACTACGCCCGCCGATACACCCGTGGCCGGCCGGATTGAGCGTCGAGGACCTCGGCACTCTCGTCGAGAGTTGGCCCGTCGGGACGGCGGCGGCCGGCGTAACGGGACCCGAAGCCACGGTCGGCATCGCCGGCGACCCGGACAGGGTCATGCCGATCGCGTCGGTCGGGAAGCTGCTCGTCGGGATGGCCGCGCTGGTCGCGCTCGAGGAGGGGACGATCGACCTGGACGATCCGGCGGGCCCGCCGAGCTCGACCGTTCGTCATCTCCTCGCCCACGCGTCGGGACTCGACTTCGCAACGAGCCGGATCCTCGCTCCGCCGGGGCGCAGGCGCATCTACTCGAACACCGGCATCGAGGCGTTCGCCGACCATATGTCTGCAAATGCAGGCATGCCGTTCGAGGAGTACCTGCGCTCGGGCGTGCTTGATCCGCTCGGTATGAGCTCGACCGTGCTACGGGGCTCTCCCGCCGGAGGGATGCTGAGCACCGTCCCCGACATGTTGAGCTTCTGCCGCGAGCTCCTGGATCCCACGCTCGTGTCTGTGTCGACTCTCGCCTACGCAACGAGGGCGCAGTTCCCTGAGCTCGCGGGCGTCCTTCCCGACCTCGGCCGCTTCGATCCGAACCCGTGGGGGCTCACGTTCGAGATACGCGACGACAAGCGTCCCCACTGGACGGGTACTCGCAACTCGCCGGGGACGTTCGGGCACTTCGGCGGCAGCGGGTCGTTCCTGTGGGTCGATCCCTCGGCGAAGCTCGCGGCCGTCACATTGACCGACCGCGAGTTCGGGCCGTGGGCTCTCGAGGCCTGGCCGGCGTTCTCCGACAAGGTGCTGGTGAGGTTCGCCTCGACGGGCCGCTAACCTGAGGTGATGTCCGAACCCGTTTACCTCGTTCTTGCGCCAGAGGACCACGCCGTGCTCGGAGAATCGGACTTCGGCATGCCCGGCCTCACGGCTATCGAGGCGATAGGCCCCTTCATCGAGATACAGGCCTCGGGACCCCTCATCACGGTGCACGACTCCGTGGTCAAGGCCCACCTGGGGATCGGACACCATCCGCACAGGAACAACGAGCGCCTCTTCTACATAGAGGAGGGCGAGCTGGATCACGATGACGCCCTGAACCACATCACCGGGCACATGGACACGGGAGACGTGGGCCAGTTCACGGAGGGACGGACCGGCATGGTCCATTCCGAATGGAACAACGGTGATCTCGACACGCGGGCGTACATCCTGGTTTACAGCACGGATCCCATCCCGCCGCGAGCCGCTTTCAACGTGTTGAGGGACGCCTATGCTCCTCGCTACGAAGAAGGATCGGGCGTTCGGACCAAGGAGCTCGTCGGGCCGCGTTCTGAGCTCCGGGTGCACGGCGACATCCGTCTGTTTACCGACTCGACCCTTGGAGCGGACGCGATCCTCGAGCTGCGCTTCGAGGCGGATGAGGGCGGGCTGGCGAGCGTCAGAGAGGGGAGCGTCCAGACCGACGACCACAAGCTCGCCGATGGATTCACATTGATCGTTCCCCCCTCCTCACAGCCGCGCGCGATCAGCCTGCGGTCCCTGGAGGACGCGAGGGTCATCAGGGTCGTTCACGGTCCCGGCCATGGGTTCGTCCGTGACAGCCCCGTCCGCCGTTAGACCTCCTTCTTTTCACCCGGCAGGCCGACACCCGTGTAGGCGACTTGGCCCAATCTTTTTCTCAGGTCCAACCCAGGTCGAGCCGATAGGGATAGATGTGGACCCTGAGATGAAGGGGGGGGAGGACTTGAGCTCCGAGAACCAGGGATGGAGGCCCTTGATGAGGGTCAGACGTCTCGTGTACGGGCTGGCGTCACTTGCGGCGTTGCTCTTCGCTGCGGGCGCACCCTGGAAGCGCTAGGGATCGATCAGTCGAGCCCATCGGGACGCCGCCCCGGGGATCTTCCCCAGGGGCGGCGTTCGCCGCTAGCCCGCGGTTCCAGCCGGAAGACGACGATATGCGACTGATACTCATGACGATGGCCGGAGCGATCCTCGTCGGATTCGCCACCGGCGGGCGCCTCGGGAACCTCCTGGAACGGAGGTTCCGCTGGTCCGGAATCGCCATCGCCGGCCTGTCGATGCAGTTCGTTCCCCTGCCCGCGAGCCTGGAATGGCTGGGACTCCCGATCCTCATCGTCTCCTTCGTACCTCTGTGCCTGTTCGTTGGGGCCAACATGCGGCTTCCCGGAGCGGGCCTCATCCTGATGGGCGTCCTGATGAACTTCGCCGTCATCGCGGCCAATCAGGGCATGCCCGTATCTCGCCACGCGCTGGTGGAGTCCAACCAGCAGGCAACCCTCGAGTCGCTGATCGAGCAGGGTGGCATCAGGCATCACCTCGCGAGCTCCGAGGACGTTCTGTTGCCGCTCGGGGACGTGATCCCCGTCGGCGGCTTCATCCATCAGGCGGTCAGCCTGGGAGACATATTCGCGTACGGGGGAGTCGGCTGGATGCTGCTGGCCGGGATGCAGCCGGTCCGTCGTAGGAAGAGCCTCGTGCTGGCAACCGCGCAGGTGAGCGGTCCGTGACCGAGACCGCCACAGCCGCGCCGGATACGGAGCCGCCCATCGACGAGGCCCTGCTGGCAAGCGCGGCTCGGAAGGTCAACGCCTACTACCTGACGGTAGCCCTCTCGACACTTGGGTTCCTGGGCTTCGAGGTATTCGCCGCGCCCGCGCTCTTCGCGCAACCGGTACTTCTCGTCTGGGTGGCAGTCATCGCCCTCGTGGACATGTTCCCGATCGAGACGTCTTCGGACCTGTCCTTCAGCCTCAGCTTTCCGTTGGAGCTCGCGCTCGCGCTGATCTACCCGCCGGCCATCGCGGCCGCGGTCACATTCGCCGGCACCACCGACCTCCGGGAGATCCGGCGGGAGATTGGGCTGACCAAGGCCCTGTTCATCCGAGGCCAGATCGCGATGTCGGTCGGAGTGCAGTCGCTCGTGTTCCACGCGGTGGCCTCGTTCGACTCGCCCTGGTACGTCTTCGGTGGCGGCGTTCTTCTCGCCACGGTCGTCGGCTACGCGATCAACGCTCTGCTGGTCGCGTTCAGCATCCACCTCGAGCACGGCGACAGCGTCGGTACGGTGCTCCGGGAGATGCACAAGGGGATCATCGGAGAGTTCCTTGTCAGCTACACGGGTCTTGCTCTCTTTGGCGTTGTGCTCGCGCTGTTCTGGGTCACCGAGGGCGTCTGGTCGATCCTCGTGTTCGTGGGTCCGATGGCGTTCGCCCGGCAGATGTTCGTTCGGACTCATTCGCTCAACAAGGCCCATATCGAGCTGGAGCGGCGAGAACGTGAGAAGGAGCATCAGGCGTCGCACGACTCCCTGACGGGACTCCCGAACCGGGTGCTCTTCCTGGACAGGCTCGACGAGGCGATCACGAGCGCTCGCGAGAACCGACGCGGCGTCGCCGTGATGATCCTCGACCTGGATCACTTCAAGGACATCAACGACACGCTGGGACACCACTACGGAGACCTCCTGCTGCAGGAGATAGGGCCGAAGCTGCAGAGCCTGCTCCGAGAGGAGGACACCATCGCCAGGCTCGGCGGCGACGAGTTCGGCATCATCCTGCCGGAGCTCCAGAGCCTCGATACCGCGGTGGACGTGGTAACGCGTTTGCTCGAGCAGCTCGAGGCGCCGATCCCAGTCGAGGGCTTCACGCTCGACGTGTCCGCAAGCATCGGCATTTCGCTGTTCCCGGAGCACAGCGAGGACGTGGAGACGTTGCTGCGCCGCGCCGACGTCGCGATGTACGTCGCCAAGGAAGCGCGGAACGGTTACGAGCTCTACAGCCCGGAGCGTGACCGTTACAGCCCGGCGCGGCTGGCGATGCTCGGGCAGGTGCGTCCCGCCATCGAGAACGGCGAGTTCGTTCTCCACTACCAGCCCCGGGCCCAGATGAGTGACGGAGCCGTGCGAGGTGTCGAGGCGCTCGTCCGCTGGAAGCATCCTCAGCGTGGCCTGCTCGCTCCCGAGGAGTTCATCCCGGTCGTGGAGCGCACCGTTGCACTCGCACCGCTCACCCACTTCGTGCTCGAGGAAGCTCTCAAGCAGTCCGCCACGTGGAGGCGGATCGGGATCGACCTGTCCATGTCCGTGAACCTCTCGCCGCGAAACCTGATCGATCCGAACCTGCCCGAGCAGGTGTTGCACCTGCTCGACAAGTGGGCGGTCCCGCCGTCCTCGTTGATCATCGAGATCACCGAGAGCACGCTGATGGCCGATTCCGCCAGGTGCACGGAGGTACTCGCGCAGCTCGCCGCCGCCGGCGTCGAGCTCTCGATCGACGACTTCGGCACGGGCTACTCCTCGCTCGGGTACCTGAAGCGCGTTCCCGTGACCGAGCTGAAGATCGACCGCTCCTTCGTCATCAACATGGGCGCCGACCCGAACGACAGGCTGATCGTTCGCGCCGCGGTGGACCTGAGCCACAACCTCGGTCTGCGCGTTGTTGCCGAGGGCGTGGAAAGCTACGAGACGTGGCGGGAGCTAGAGTCCTTCGAATGCGACATAGTCCAGGGCTACTTCCTGAGCCGTCCCCTGCCGGACGAGGGATTCCGCCGCTGGCTCGAGCAGTACAAACGCCGCCAGGCGGGGGAGTGGAACCTCGACCCGCTCAAGCGTTCGGGGAGGAACGGTGCCCAGACACACCTCGACTTCTCCAGGCCCATCCAGTCCGGCTGACGCGCCGTCCGGCGCTCGGGTATTCGTGATCTCCGACGTCCCTGCTTTCCTGCGCTACTTCGAGGGCGTCCACGCCAGAACGGTCAGGGACGTGAGCGCGCTTCCGGAAGAGGCCGAATCCTGGCGTCCGCCGCCGTCGAAGGACGCGGAGGCATCATGGGGCGTTCCCGAGATCGTCAGGCACATCGCCGAGGCGAGGAGGTTCTTCACGAGCGCGTTCCTCGGCAACGGCTGGGTGTGGGACGACTGGCCCGACACTCTGCCGCGAAAGGCAAGCTGGGTTCCGGCGCTGGATGCTTCGCGGGACGAGCTCGTCGGCACGCTGGCTGATGCGGGCGACGAGCAGTTGCACGCGCGCGTCGATCCGATCGCGAAGGAGGGACGGTCCCTGTCGGGGTGGCGGCTCCTGATGATGATGGTCGAGCACGAGGTCCACCACAGGTCCCAGCTCCAGACGTACGCGGGCCTGAATAGCTGGCCGGTCAACCAGATCTTCGGTCGCACGAACGAGTGGGTCGTCGCCCAGCGTGAGGCGCCGAGCGCGGATGCCTGACGAGGCGCTCCCGTTCGAGCGGCTCGACTTCCTCTACACGCCCAGCCGCGACGTGGCCGTGGACCTCGCGTACATGAGGGACGTCCTCGGCGCTCGTGTCCTGTTCGCGGTCGAGGGCATGGGAGCCCGCGTGGCAGGTGTCGAGCTCGCCGAGGGGCCTCCGCTGGTCCTGCTCACAGATCACGTCGAAGGTGATCGTCCGATCCTCGTGTACCGGGTCGAGGACCTCGGCTCGACGATGAAACAGCTCGAGCAGCAGGGGTGGAAGAAGGAGGGAACCTTCGAGATCCCCCACGGGCCGATCTGCTCGTTCACCACTCCGGGAGGCCACAGGTTCGCCATCTACCAGCTCACGCGCCCTGAGGCCGCGACGCACTTCGACGGTCGCCGGGACTTCTGAGTTGGGTCGCAAAGTCGTCATCGCGGCGGTTGCCGTTCCGGCAGGGCTCGCGCTGCTGCTCGGCGCCGAGGTGTTGCTGGCCGTCAACGGTCCGAGGCTGCCTCAGCGGGACCCACTCGAGCTGAGCGGCCTGGTCGGAGTCGCCTCTTCGGTAGAGCCGCTGCGCATGGCGTGGGTCGGCGACTCCGTCGTCGCCGGGGTGGGAGCGAGCGGCCCGGAGGCAACGGTCCCGCATCTGGTCGCGACCGGTCTGCGGCGTCCCGTGCGGCTCGACGTCTTCGCCGTCTCGGGGGAACGGGTGGCGGGCGCGATCTCCGATCTGGTCCCCAGGCTCGAGCGGCTCGCCCAGCCCCCGCAGGTCGTCGTGGTCGAGATCGGAGCCAACGACGTGACGCACCTGACGGGGCTCGACGAGTTCCGGGCCGCCTACGACGAACTCATGGCTCGCGTCGCGGCCGTCGGTGCCGAGCATGTGTTCGCCCTCGGCATCCCGGCGTTTCACACGACACCGAGGTTCCTGCAGCCGTTGCGCGCGATCGTCGGCTGGAGGGCCCGGCGGATCGACGAGCAGGTAAGGGAGTCGGCCCACGCGTTCGACGCGACCTACGTGAACATCTCCGGTGAGACGGGGGACGTATTCGGCGCCGAGCCGGACCGCTATTACGCGTCCGACGACTTCCACCCGAGCGACGCCGGGTACGAGCTCTGGGCCGCTGCGGTGCTCCAGGCTCTCGAGG
>JBOGVX010000115.1:0-9116 GCA_050693165.1 Actinomycetota bacterium
CCGACCATGTGCACCCCGACCACGTCGAGGGAGTCGTCGTACTTGAGGCGAGCCTTCAGGTCAACAGCGATCCAGCAGATCAACCCCGCCGCGAGGCCGATGACGATGGCCGCCCACGGCTCAACGAAACCCGCGGCCGGCGTGATGGCCACGAGTCCCGCAACCGCGCCGGTGGCTGCGCCGATGGTGGTCGGCTTCCCGTGCCTGATCGCCTCGGGGATCAGCCAGCCGAGAACCGCTGCAGCCGTGGCGATGTGCGTCGCCGCGAACGCCGAGAACGCCAGGCCGTTCGCGGCCAGCGCCGAACCCGCGTTGAACCCGAACCAACCGAACCACAGGATGGCCGCGCCGGTAATCACCATGGGAACGTTGTGGGGGACGAAGGCCTCCTTGCCGTAGCCACGCCGCTTGCCCATGTAAAGGATCGCCGCCAAGGCCGCCACACCGGCGTTGATGTGGACAACTGTGCCGCCGGCGAAGTCCAGAGCGCCGAGCTCGAACAGCCAGCCACCGCCCCAGACCCAGTGGGCCACCGGCGAGTACACGAGGATCGACCACAGGGCCAGGAACATGACGTACGCGGAGAACTTCATCCGCTCGGCAATAGCCCCGGTGATGAGGGCGGGAGTGATGATCGCGAACATCATCTGGTACAGCGCGAACCCCACGTGTGGGACGGTCGTCGCGTATACGTCGCTGGGCGCCTGCCCCACTCCCTGGAATCCCCAGAACTCGAGGCCGCCGATGAATCCCCCGATGTCCTTCCCGAATGCCAGGGTGTAGCCGATCAGCACCCAGATCACGCTAACCAGCGCCAGCGCGAAGAAGGACTGCATGATCGTTCCGAGGACGTTCTTGGTGCGAACGAGCCCTCCGTAGAACAGCGCCAGGCCGGGCGTCATGAACATCACGAGCGCCGTTGATATGAGCAGCCAGGCGGTGTCGCCCGTGTCGATCGCTGGCATACGCACCTCCTCGGTCGGTGGACCACCCGTTTGTAGAGGAAGGAGGTTTCGCCCCTATTTCGAGAGTGTTACCTGCCGGTAAATCCTCAGGAAGCGAGGGATCTCAGGCGGGAGCGTCCGTCGCGGTTGACGGTGCGGCCGTGGCCGAACCAAAGCGACTCCGAGGGCAGATCGGCGAGCCTGCGCACCGTCTCGTGGTTCTGCTCTGGCGCCGGGTTGAACGCCTTCCAACACTCGCGCAGGTCCGTGATGTTCCACACGGAGTCACCGAGGAACAGCGCTTGGAGGTCCGGTGCCCAGATGGCCATGTGGCCGTCGGTGTGACCGGGGGCCGGGATCATCTCGATCCCGCCTTCCAGCTCGGTGCGATCCTTCACCGCATGGTCGATCTCGAACCTGGGGTATTTCTTGAGACGGTTCGTGTAGAGCGCGCGCCCCCATGCGGCCACGGCCGGTGGGTACGGTGCTCGTCCGGCGATCAGCTCCTGGTCCCCCGCCCCGGCGAACACCGGCGCCCCCGTGAGCTCATGCACTCCCTTGGCCCCGCCGGCGTGGTCCCCGTGCCCGTGTGACAGGAGGATCTGCTTCACGTCCTCGGGCTTCTTCCCGAGCTTCTCGAGCGCGCGCATGATCCTCGGAGGGTCCTTCTCCGTCCCGGTGTCGACGAGCGAGAGCACGCCACGGTGCTCGACCAGGAACGAGCGGCCCACGCGAGTAAACAGGCGATGTACAGGCAGGCTCACGTCTGTCTCTAACCGGCCTTGCGAGCCGCCGTCTTTTTCTTCGCAGTCGTCTTCTTGGCCGCGCTCTTACGAGGCTTGGCGGGCGCCTTCTTCGACTGCTCGACGCTGGCCTTGAGCGCTTCCATCAGGTCGACGACCTTCGTCTGCTCCGGCGCCTGGATAACCTCGATCTCCTCGCCCTCGGCCTTCTTCTCGACGATGTCGAGCAACGCCTCGCGATACTCGTCCGCGTACGCGTCGGGGTTCCAGCCCTCGGTCAGGTTCTCGATGAGGCTGGCCGCCATCTGGAGCTCCTTGTCGGAGACCTTCGCCTTCTTATCGAGCTCAGGGAACTCGGCCTCACGGATCTCGTCCGGCCAGAACATCGTGTCGAGCACCAGGACGTCGTCCTTGAGCCGCACGGCGGACAGATGCTCCTTGTCGCGGAACGTCACTTTCGCGACGCCCACCTTGTCGCCATCGCGAAGAGCCTCGCGCAGGAGCTGATAGGCCTTGACCCCCGCCTCCTCAGGACCGAGGTAGTAGGTCTTCTTGTAGTAGATCGGGTCAATCTCCTCGCGATCGACGAACTGAGCGATGTCGATGGTCCGGGTCGACTCAACCGGCACCGCCTCGAAGTCCGCGTCCTCGAGGATCACGTACTGGTCCTTCTCGTACTCGTAGCCCTTTACGATCTCCTCGTACGAGACCTCGACGTCCTCCTTGGTGCAGAAGCGCTTCATCTTGATGCGGCCGTGGTCCTTCTCGTGCAGCTGGTTGAAACGGAGCGTCTTCTCCTCGGTGGCCGTGTACACCCTGACTGGGATGGACACGAGGCCGAAGGAGATGGCTCCTCTCCACATCGTCTTCATGGGATCGCCTCCGCGTTCGGGACTTCGATTCTAGCGCCCGGGTCCGACACAGCCCCGGACTCGGTACCCTCGTCGGGTGCCTCGTAAGCGCGGGACCAGTGTGTTCACCGTCGCGACCCCCGAGCCCCTGCCGGCCGAGCGGGACGGGGAGCACTGGTGGATGGAGGAAGGCGGGAAGCGGCTCAGGCTGTCCAACCTCGGCAAGGTCTTCTGGCCCGAGGAGGGCTACACGAAGGGCGACCTCCTCGCCTACTACTGGAACGTCCGCGACCTGATCCTGCCCTACCTCAAGGACCGGCCCCTCACCCGCAAGCGCATGCCGGACGGCATCGAGGGCCCATATTTCTACGAGAAGAACAAGCCGAACCACACCCCCGACTGGATGCCGATCTGTCGCGTCACTTCAGAGGATGACGAGGCGAAGACCGGGTTCAACGACTTCCTGGCGGCGAACGATGCGATGGACCTGCTGTTCGTCGTCAACACGGGAGCGATCGAGTTCCACCCCCTGCACGCACGCTGCGACTCGATCGACAACCCCGACTACATGTTCTTCGACCTCGACCCGATGGGCGACGCTTCGTTCGAGGACGTGCTGATCGTCGCGAAGCACATACACGTCGCCCTGGATCACCTCGGCTTGCCCGCATACGCGAAGACATCCGGCGCGACGGGGGTCCAGATCTACGTCGGCGTGGATCCCCGGCCGACACACGACGAGATCCGCGCGTTCGTCGGGGCGATCGGCCAGGCGATCAAAGGCGTCGACCCCGAGCGCGTCACGATGGAGTACCAGATCAGCAAGCGCGGGGACAAGGTCTTCATCGACCACAACATGAACCGCCGTGGCGCGAACATCGCCGCCGTGTACTGCGTCCGGCCCGAGCCCGGCGCCACCGTCTCCACGCCCCTCACGTGGGAGGAGGTCGAGGAGGGCGCGGTGCGCCCGCAGGACTTCACGATCGCCAACGCCCACGAACGTTTCGCCGAGGTCGGCGACCTATTCGAGGGCATGCTGACGAAACCGGTCGACCCTCGTCCCGCCTTCGAGGCGCTCGGCATCGATCTGCCCGCGCCGGCTGCCGCTAAAGCTGGATCCAAACCTCGACGGAAGCCCGCGTCCGAGAAGAGGAGGGAAAGCGCGACTGAGACTGGCGACGAGAAGAAGCTTGCGGAATACGAGCGGAAGAGGAAGTTCGATATCACTCCCGAGCCGCCACCGGAGGTGAAGCCCGGCAACGACGAGCTCTTCGTCATCCAGAAGCACGACGCGACGCGTCTGCACTACGACCTCCGCCTGGAGCGCGACGGCGTGCTCGTCTCGTTCCCCGTACCCAAGGGCCTGCCCATAGTTCCGGGCGAGAAGAGGCTGGCCGTGCACACCGAGGACCACCCGATCGAATACGCCGACTTCGAGGGGTGGATACCCGAGGGCGAGTACGGAGCCGGCGAGGTGAGAACCTTCGACCGAGGCCGCTACGAGGCGCTCGAGTGGAAGGACGACAAGATCACCTTCCGCCTCCACGGGACCCGCCACCGCGGCGAGTACCACCTGATCAAGACGAAGACCGACTGGCTGATCTTCCTTTCGAAGAGCTCTGCGGACCTCCAGTCGCCCGATCCACCCGCATACGTCCCTATGCTCGCCGAGGGCGGGCACGAGCCGTTCGACGACCCGAAATGGCGATTCGAGCCCAAGCTCGACGGAGTGCGAACGCTCGCCTACGTCCGAACGGACAAGACACGTCTGATCTCCAGGACCGGCAACGACCAGACCGAGCGCTACCCCGAGCTCGCGAACCTCGCCCGCTTCGTGAACGCGCTGCAGGCGGTCATCGACGGCGAGATCGTCGCAGCGGACGAAGCGGGACGTCCGTCGTTCGAACGGCTACAGCAGAGGATGAGCCTGGCCGCGCCAAAGGAGATCGACCGCGCGCGCCGAGCCATCCCCGTCACGCTGTTCGCGTTCGACCTGCTCTGGTACGACGGCCGAGAGCTGATCCACGAGCCCCTCGAGGACCGGCGGGCGCTCCTCGAGGAGATCGTCACGGTGACCGACCAGATCCAGCTCACGTACGTCGTCGAGGAGAAGGGACACGCATTCTTCGAATCCGCGAAGGAGCTCGGCCTCGAGGGCATGGTGGCCAAGAAGCTCGGCAGCATCTACCAGCCGGGCCGCCGCACCAAGGACTGGCGGAAGGTCAAGGCGGTCAACCAGCAGGAATGCGTCATCCTCGGCTGGACGCAGGGCACCGGCTCACGCTCGAAGACCTTCGGAGCGCTGCTCCTGGGCGCCTACCGAGCGAAGGACGGGGATCTCGTCTGGATCGGCCAGGTCGGGACGGGATTCAGCGAGACCGTGCTCGACGACCTGATGGAGAGGCTCAAGGCGATCCAGGAGAAGGAGCCGGCTGTCGAGGATCCCGGGCTCCGCAAGGTGAAGGGGGGTCGATGGGTGCGCCCGGAGCTGGTCTGCGAGGTCGAGTACCTCGAGATGACCCGAGCCGGCAAGCTTCGGGCTCCCTCGTTCAAGGGCCTTCGCCCCGACAAGGCGCCCGCGGACTGCGTCATCGAGAGGCCCGCCAAGTAGGCTAGGCCGCCATGCCTCCCAGCACGAGATACCCTATCCGCCGCGCGACGGCGCTCGTCCTGCTGCTCGCCTTCGCCGCTGTGGCCATGACCCCTTCCCCGGTGCCGGCCGTCCGCAAGGGGGTGCGCACACTCTTCGGCGGGGTAGGTGCGTGGGTCGACATCTACGACGACGCGTTGTGGGCCAACCCCGAGAGCGCGGTGGCCGAGATGCGCAGCTACGGCGTTCGCACCCTTTACCTGGAGACGTGCAACTCAGGCTGCAAGGCCGACATCCACCGGCCAGAGACGCTCTCCCGTTGGATCGAGGCTGCCCACGCAATGGGCATCCGGGTTGTCGGCTGGTACCTGCCCGAAGTAGACGACATGGAGAAGGACACCCGTCGATCGCTCGCAGCGATCAACTTCCGCTCCGAGGCCGGACACAGCTTCGACGGGTTCGCCCTCGACATCGAGTCCCGAGTGGTGACGCCCGTCAAGAAACGCAACCGGCGCTATCTCGAGCTGTCCCGTCAGCTGCGAGCCGCGGTCGGGAACAAGTACCCACTGGGAGCGATCACGATCCCCTGGTTCTACGAGTGGGGCGGCCCGTTCCCCTACGCCGGCCTGAACCAGATCTACGACGCGTTCCTCCCGATGATCTACTTCGGTGCCCACACGCGAGGGGCGGACGGAGCTCGGAAGGGGACTGCTGCGAACATCACGCAGATCCGCGAGGCGACCGGAAGCCAGACCACTCCGGTCCACGCGATCGGCGGGATCGCCGACGACCTGAACGCGCGAGAGGTGGGAACGTTCGTACGCACGGCACAGCGGCGACACGCCCTGGGAGTCAGCCTGTACGACTTCGCGACTTCAGGTCCCGAGGACTGGCAGAAGCTGGCCTCCTGGTCATAGCGCGGGACATGGCGAGGAAGAGAGGACGAAGGTCGCGCGACCCCGCGGCGGACGATCCCGACCTCGAGTTGGCCGGGGAAGCCTCAGCCCTCAGCGAAGACAAGAAAGAGAAGAGCCGCTGGGCTTTCAAGGAGGGCGACGAGATCGCCCCCGGTCGCTTCGTGCTCAAGCGGCTCGGCGGCGGATCAGCCTACGAGGCACATATGGCCTGGGACGATCTGCTCCATACCACGGTCGTGGTGAAGGTCCTCAGGCCGGACCATGTGCAGAAGGGCAGGAACCTCGAGCACCTGCGTCGTGAGGTCAAGATCCTGAGGAAGCTCAACCATCCGATAATCGTTCGCTGCTTCGGTGCCGTGACGGGAGGCGACCGGCCTCACATCGTCCTCGAGCACCTGGAGGGCCCCCGACTGTCCACGCTTATCAGACAGTTCGGTCCGCTGCCGATCGAGCAGCTCCTCCCCCTCGGGTTACAGATCTGCTCCGCTCTCCACTACTCCCACGCGCACAAGATCGTTCACCTCGACGTCAAGCCGGCGAACATCGTGATGTCGGCCGATCCTCGTCTGATCGACTTCAGCATCGCCAGAACGCTTCGCGAGGCAGCCGAGATCACGGGAGATGTAGGCACCCGGCGCTTCATGGCGCCGGAGCAATGCCTTCCCGGTCAGAGAGGCGTGCTCGGGGCGCCCGCCGACATCTACGGGCTCGGGGCCACCCTTTACCGGGCGATCTCCGGCAGCTACGCGTTCGAATTCGCCGCGTCGTCGACAGAAAGGGACCCCTTCGTGAAGTTCGATCAGCTAACCCAGGAGCCCTTCCCTCTTCCCGATGAAGTGCCCGTACAGGTTCGGGAACCCGTCATGGCCTGTCTCGCCCCGGATCCACGCAAACGGCCCACAGCCGCGGAGCTCTCGGCGAGCCTCCAGCCCCTGGTGTCCATGCTGCCGACGGCTCGACCGCTCGGCCGGAGGCGCCCACGACTGAAGTAAGGGTCTGCCTTGACTTCCCCTTCGGGGCCGGGGTATCGTCCGACACTCTGAGTGCAAAAAGGGGAGGGTCATTCGACCCACCCCCAAAAGGAAAAGGGGGGGCAAATTGCCCGTAACCAAGAGGTTCTTCCTGCTCGTCGCTCTGAGCGCGCTCGCCCTGCTGCTAGGTCGAGTCGGCGACGCATGGGGTTCCACAGGGGCGGCTCAAACCGCCTCGCGAGACCAAGCCGCCAAGCTCCGTGAGGACGATGACGGGGCCGAGCTCGTGGACGCGGACTTCACAGGCGACGGCGACGCCGACGGCGACACCACAGGGGGAGGCAGCACCGGCGGTGGCACCACCCACACCGGGACCGCCAATACCAACACCGGGACCGGAACGGGTACCGGCTCGCAGACCAACACCGGGACCGGCACGGCCACCGACACCGCCACGAACACCACCAACGGGACCGACAGCAACACTGCGACAAGCCCTGGTCAAACGACCGGAACCGGCACCCACACCGGGTCGGACACCTCGGCCACCGACAGCATGACGGCAACCGAGACCGGCCAGACGAGTGGAACCGGCGACGACACCGGTCCGGGCACCAACGACGGTGGAGCCGGCGGAGCCGGTGGGTCCGGCGCCAACCCGTGCATCACGCCGACCATCACGGGCGGCGCGGGAGACAACATCCTGATGGGCACGCCGGGCAACGACATCATCCTCGACCTTTTGGGCAACAACCAGGTCCAGTCGCTGGGTGGTGACGACATCGTCTGCACGGGCCCCGGCGCGGACACGATCGATACGCACAAGGGATCCGATCTTGTCTTCGACCAAGGTGGAACCAACCAGATCAACACCGGGCCGGGCAACGATCAGGTCACAACTGGGCCCGGTAACAGCCTTATCCGAACCGGGGCCGGCAACGACAGGGTCACCGCCGGCGAGGGCAAGAACCAGATCGGGACCGCCAAGGGCAAGGACCGGGTCATCGCCGGCGACGGCAACGACCGCATCCGGACCATGGCGGGCAACGACCGGGTCAATGCCGGAGGCGGCAGGAACGTGGTCATCGGCGGAGGCGGAAACGACTCGCTGACGTCGGGCAGAGGCAGAGACTTCCTCAACGGCGGAAACGGCCGTGACGTCTGCAACCCCGACGGCGGAAAGAACAAGCTCAAGAGGTGCGAGCGCAAGCGAGGTCGTTTCTGAACGGCTGAGCAACTGAAAGAGGCCTCGGCCGGAAACGGCCGGGGCCTCTTCTGTTTCGTTGGCTAGCTGAACGGCTCGAAGCCAGCCTTGACCAGCAGGGCCCTGGCCTCCCGCTCCTCCATGCCGCGGGCTACCAGTTCGCTTAGAAGACGGGCCGGAGCTGTCGGACGGCCGCAGCGAGGACAGAAGGCGAACTGGGCATCAAGGGCGCTCCCGCACCAGGGACAGGAACCCAGCTCGACCGAGCTCCCCTCATCCAGGCCGGCGTCGGCCAGTGCGTCCACGTACCCCTTGCCGTAGTCCCAAAGGACGTACTCCTCTTCCCTGGGCTCGAACGCGGGCTCGTGCATGCGCGGCTCGCCGGTGGTGAGCATGTGCTGAAGGCTTTCGTGGAGGAGCTCCCAACCGTAGTAGTGATCCTCTCCGCAGTCGGGACACGCGACGACGACACCCTTGACGCCCTGGGTCTCGAATACGCCCCGCATCGCACCGAGGTCGACCAGGTCGGCTTCGATGTTTCGCCGCTCTTCACCATCCAGCGGTTCGGGCTGCTCGCTTTCCTGCTCCTCGTTCTCCATCTACTCCTCGAGCCGGAACGTCCGGAATGCCTCCGCATATTCCATGCCGTCTCCGTCGGCAACGCGCGCCCCCCACTCGCGCATGCGCTCGTCGACGTCGAAGTCACCCATGTTCGCTATCTGGCTCTCATGCGCCCTGATCGCCTCCACCTTCTTGCCCATCGTTTCACCAATGTCCACCTTCGTGTCTGCCCCGTCCTCGGCAGCGAGCCAAAGCGCCGGAACCTTGAACGGCTCCATGCCCTCGTCGAGAAGCTCGGGGAACTGCGGCCGGGTCGGCGCGTCGCACGCCACGAC
>JBOGVX010000116.1:0-1994 GCA_050693165.1 Actinomycetota bacterium
AACTGCAACCTCGGCAACGACATCGTTCGCGGCGGGCCCGGGAACGACATCCTGACCAGCACCGCCGGCCGGGACCACATACGAGGAGGTCCCGGCAACGACACGATCTCGGCCGGTGCCGGGAACGACAGGCTCACAGGTGGCAAGGGGATCGACAGTTGCAAGCCCGGTCCCGGGAACGACCTCGTGAGGACCTGCGAGAGCTAGGGAGGGAAGGGCATGTGTGGGGCCGCCGCAAGGCGGCCCCACTCGCTCATCTCTGCTCGAAGCGGTACGCGTTGGTGATCGGCAGGCGTCGGTCGCGGCCGAAAGCCTTCGGCGTGATCTTCACGCCGGGAGGCGCCTGGCGGCGCTTGTACTCGGCCCGGTCGATCATCGCGATGACGCGGTGCACGGTCTCCGCGTCGGCTCCAGCCTCGACCATCTCCTCGGGCGAGCGGTCCTCCTCGACGTAGTCCTCGACGATCGGGTCCAGCACCTCGTAGGAGGGCAGTGAGTCGGTGTCCTTCTGGCCGGGGCGCAGCTCCGCCGAAGGGGGCTTCTCCAGAACCCGGGGCGGGATCGGCGAGGGGTCGGTCTGCTCGTTGCGCCACCTGCATAGCTCGTAGACCAGGGTCTTCGGGACGTCCTTGATCGGCGCGAAGCCGCCGGCCATATCGCCGTACAGCGTCGAGTATCCGACCGCGAGCTCGCTCTTGTTACCCGTCGCCAGAACCATCGAGCCGTACTTGTTCGAGAGCGCCATCAGGAGGTTGCCTCGGATGCGAGCCTGCAGGTTCTCCTCGGCCACGTTCTCCTCGCTGTCCTCGAACACCTCTTTGAGCGCGTCGCGGTACGCGGCGAACACGTCCCCGATCGGGATCGTGTCGAGCCGGATGCCCAGGCACCGCGCGACCTCCTCCGCGTCCTCCAGGCTCTCCGGGGACGAGTAAGGTGAGGGCATCGCCAGCGCCCTGACCGCTTCAGGCTGGAGCGCGTCCGAGGCGATCGTCGCGGTCAGCGCCGAGTCGACGCCGCCCGAGAGCCCGAGGACCACCTCCCGGAACCCGTTCTTGCGCACGTAGTCGCCCAGTCCAAGGACGATGGCCCGGTACACCTCCTCGACGTCATCGGGCCACGGCTCGCGCTCGGCGTCCGGGGCTCGGGATGCTCCGTGCGACGGCTCGGGAATGTCGACGACAAGCATGTCCTCCGCGAACACGTCGGCGCGCCACGCGAGCTCGCCGTTGGGAGCGACGACGATCGAGCCGCCGTCGAAGACGAGCTCGTCCTGGCCCCCGACGCAGTTCACGTAGACGATCCAGGCGCCGGTCTCGCGGGCCCGGGCGGCGCAGATCTTCACCCGGTCGCCGCTCTTGCCCCGGTGGTATGGCGAGGCGTTGATGTTCGGGATCACCTGGACCTTGCCCGTGTACTCGTCGAACGGTGGACCGGGCTTCCACGCGTCCTCGCACACGGATATGCCGAGCGAGGAGTCGCCCATTCGGAACGAGCACCCGGCCTCTCCCGGGACGAAGTAGCGCTGCTCGTCGAACACGCCGTAGTTCGGGAGCTTGTGCTTGTGATACCGAGCCTCCACGGTCCCGTCCCGCAGCAAAGCGGCGGCGTTGTGCAGGCCCTTGTCGGTGCGGTCGACGAAGCCCGTGATGACCGCGCACCCATCCCTGGAGCGCTTCGCCAGCTCCTCCAACGCCTCGAGGTTGTCGTCCACGAAGCCGCGGCGGAGAACGAGGTCCTCCGGCGGGTACCCGGTGATGGCGAGCTCGGGGAAGCACACCAGGTCGGCGCCGTGCCCTGTGGCCTCCCGGGCCGCGGCGGCCATCTTGTCCACGTTGCCCTCGAGGTCTCCGACGGTGAGGTTCAGCTGCCCCAGCGCTATCCGCACGCCTTCAGCGTAGCGCCGCGGCGGAACCGGGAGCTAGAGGAGCGGGAGGTAGCGCTCCAGCTCGTAGGGGGTGACGTAGGCCTTGTACGAGTCCCACTCCTCGCGCTTG
>JBOGVX010000117.1:0-5795 GCA_050693165.1 Actinomycetota bacterium
GCCAGGCGGCCCCCTATGAAACCGGTCGCTCCTGTCACGAACGCCCTCACGAGGGGAGTCTGGCATGGGAGGCCTCCTCAAGTTCAGCCCTCACGCTCCCGAGAACCCCTTCAGAGCCATGGCGAAAGAAGATCGCCCCTCGCGCGGGCCCTTGCGCGCACTCGGGGGAGCTTCGCGACGAATAGGTCGGGAGCTCCCGCTCCAGGTCAAGCTCGGCCTGCCCCTCGTCGCCATCACGGCGGTCGCTGCGCTGAGCGTGGGCTCGGTGATCAACAGCAAGGCCACCGAGGACTACCGGCGAGCCTACAAGGCGCAGGCGAACCTGCTGGCTCGCGTTGTCGCCGCCCAGTACGAGGCGAACTCCACGAACCCATACGCGATGGGCCAGGTCCTCGAGGGTCTCGATGTGAGCCCTCCGCTGGTCGAGGTGATCGTCTACCGCGAGATCGACGGCCGCAGGACGCCGTGGGCATCCACGCCGGGATCTCCTCCGCACGACGTTGCCACCGAGAAAATCGTCATCCCCGTTGGCACCGCCGAGTCGCCCGCCATGGTGGTGGTATCGCTGTCCGCGAGTGACCTCCAGGCTCTGGTCGATCAAACGCGAAGCGACATCACGAGACCGATCCTGATCGCTGCGATCGTCGGGATCGTCGGGATGGGGCTGGTCCTCCAGCACCTGGTTCTAAGGCGCGCGAGCCGACTGTCGAAAGCGGCCCAGCGTGTTGCTGCCGGCGATCTTTCGGTCGAGCTTCCCGAGGGACAAGAGCCCGAGAGTCGAGACGCCCTCGCGAGCGTCGCGAGAGAGTTCGACAGGATGGTGCGAGTCATCCGGGCCCGGACCAAGCAGCTCGCCAATGCCGAGGCCAGGTTCCGCGCGCTCGTCGAGCAGTCTCCCGCGGCCGTTTACGTGCGCGAAAACGACCAGGCGGCCCTCCTTTCATACGTCAGCCCTCAGTGCGAACAGGTCCTCGGCTACACGTCCGAGGAGCTCCTCGCCGATCCGGACCTCTGGAACCGGATCCTGCATCCCGAGGACCGAGGCAGAGTCATAACGGAGCGGGTGGCGGCACACAGGACGGGGGATGCGTTCCGGGCCGAGTACCGGATCAACGCGAAGGACGGGCGCTTGGTTTGGGTCCGAGACGAGGCACAGCTGGTGCCGATGGGTGACGGACGCAAGAGGTGGCAGGGGAACCTGCTCAACGTAACCGACCTGAAGGAAGCGGGCGATGCGTTGAGGCGACTCGGCCTTCAGAAGGAATCGATCCTCGAGTCCGCCGGAGAGGGCATCTGGGGTCTCGGTCCGGACGGCCGCGTTAACTTCGCCAACACGGCTGCAGCCCAGATGACCGGTTGGCCACCCGAGGAGCTCGTCGGCAAGGGCACGCACGAGCTACTGCATCACACCAGGGAGGACGGGACCCCTTATCCGCAGGACGAGTGTCCCATCCACGCGGCCCTGAGCGACGGCGTCAGGCACCACGTGGTTGGGGAGCTGTTCTGGCGGAAGGATGGCTCGTGCTTCCCCGTGGAGTACACGAGCGCCCCGCTCTTCGAGGACGGACAGGTTACCGGCGCCGTGGTTGTGTTCTCCGACGTGACGGAACGCGAGCGCGCCGACGATACCCTAAGAGAGGCCTACGAGCGCGAGCGTGAGGCCGCCGAGCGCCTCCGTTCCGTGGACGTGATGAAGGACGCGTTCCTGTCCGCGGTCTCACACGAGCTGCGTACACCTCTGTCGGCCGTCCTGGGCTTCGCGACGACCTTGCAGCAGAGCGACCTCGAGCTCGACGAGGAGGATCGCAAGATCATGCTCGACCGCCTGGCCGCCAACGCGCACAAGCTGCATCAGCTGCTGGTGGACCTGCTCGATCTCGACCGGACCGCTCGGGGCGTGCTCGAGCCTCAGCGCAGCGCCCTGGACCTGGCCGAGCTGGTGCTCAGGGTCACCGAGGAGGCCGAGGTGGGTGGCCACCCCGTCACCGTCGAGGCGGAGCCTGTGCTCGTCGAGGTCGACGGGCCCAAGGTCGAGCGGATCGTCGAGAACCTTGTGACCAACGCGGCGAAGTACACGCCGGATGGGACTCCCGTGCGGGTGCACGTCCGCAAGCAAGAGGACGGGGTGCTGATCATCGTCGACGACGAGGGCCCGGGCATCCCCGAGGCGCTCAAGGAGGCGGTCTTCGAGGCCTTCGAGCGCGGACCCGACGCGCCGAGACGGGCCGCAGGCACCGGCATCGGTCTGTCGCTGGTGGCTCGCTTCGCCGAGCTCCACGGCGGCCGCGCCTGGGTCGAGAACCGGCCTCAGGGAGGCTCCAGCTTCCGCGTGTTCCTCCCGGCGGTCACCCCGGTGGTCGAGCCGCCCCGTGTGGCTCCCGCTCCCGTCCTCTGACCGGAGTTACGCAAGCGGGCATCGGCTGTATGTTCTAAGCGTGCCTCTGCTCATCCTGATCATCCTCGTGGCAGCGGTCGTCTCGGGCAGCCTTTGGGGAGTGCTCGAGATCGCCGCAGGCGTCGCCATCGGCCTGTTCCTGTTCGTCGCTCTGCTCGCGGGCCTCGGCTACTGGGCCTTCCGCCGCAAGGTGAAACAGGTACACGGCGAGATCGAGCGATACCGCCGTCAGCACTACGACGTCTGAGCGCCGAGCACCCCTCCCAGCCACTCGCCGATCCTCGTAGCGAGCTCTCGCTCGCGCTTCGCGAAGAAGTGGTCGGTTCCGTCGATAACCGCGGTCTCCGAACGAGGTATCCACCGGGACAGGCTCTTCATCGCGTCTATCGGGCAGATGTGGTCGTTGTCGCCGGCGAGCAGGAAGGAGGGCATCGCCAGACGCTCCAGGTCTCCGAGCTCTGGCAGAGGTCTATTCGCCGACTTGACCTCCCTGCCGATGGGGAAGGCGATGAGTGCGAGCGCGGCGATGGTGGGGTCGTTAAGCGCGTACTGCAGAGCGACCCAAGCGCCGAAGGACCAGCCGACCAGCACCGTCGGTCCATCCGTCTCCCCGCGCACTCGCTCGACCGCCGCGGCGACGTCCGCCAGCTCGGCCTTGCCTCCGCCGTGACTACCCTCGGAGCCCATGACGCCGCGGAAGTTGAATGCCAGGACTGTCAGTCCTCGGTGTGCCGCAAGCTCGTTCCGCACCGCCCACAGGACCGGGTGGTCCTTGCTGCCGCCGAACTTCGGATGCGGGTGGCACAGAACCGCCGCCCCGAGCGATCGGCCTTCGGACTCCCGGATCTCCCCCTCGAGCGAGATCCCGTCGACCGTCGTGAAGCGAACCTGGCCCACGCCGCGGGATGATACGGCCATGACGGAGCATCCCCTCCGGCTCGCCGTGGCCATCAACGGCTACGGTCTGGAACACGACGACCCCGAGGGGGTGTGGCGCGAGGTCCTCGGCTGGGAGGAGCTGGCCGGCGTCGCGCGGCTGGCCGAGGAGCTGGGGTACGAATCGATCTTCGCCCCGGAGATCCACGGGTGGGAAGTCTTCAGCATGCTTGCAGGGTTCGCGTTGATCACCGAGCGCATCGGCTTGGTGAGCGGCGTGGTGCCGATCGCCGCCCGAGACAGGGAACGACTCGCGATGGGCGCTTCGTCTCTCCAGGAGCTTTCGGGAGGTCGATTCACGCTCGGAGTTGGCTCCAGGGACTCGGTCGATCGGACCAGGGCAGCGCTCCAGGATCTTCGTGGACTTCTGACGCACGGTCAGGGCTACGACCCGATCGTCGGGGATGCCTCGGAGACGGACTGGTTCACGAAACCGCGACCCGTCCGAATGTTCCTGGCAGCCCTGGGTCCAAGGATGACGGCCCTGGCAGGAGAGCAGGCCCACGGGGTGATCCTCAACTGGGCTACTCCGGAACGGGTGGCGGAGGCTCGCGCCACGATCACGGAGCGGGACGACTTCACAATTGCCGTGTACGTGAGGGCGTGTCTCTCTCACGCGGACGAGCGAGCAACCGGCGCGCTGAGGGTCGCGGCTCTTCGCTATGGGGCCATGGAGACCTACCGCCGGCAGTTCGAGGCCATGGGCGTGGATCCGTCAGATGCGGACGCGATCGTGGCGCAGACCTGCGTTAGAGGGGACCGGAAGGCCGCGCTCGAGCGACTCGGCGAGTACCGGGATGCCGGCGCCGACATCGTGGTCGTTTACCCGGTACCTGCGGAGGAGGCGGTCTCGTCCCTGAAGGGAACGCTCATGGCCGCCGCTCCGAGGAGCTAGTCCTTCTTCTCGTGCTCCCTGAGGTACTCGAGGTAGATGGGACGGAAGGCCTCGGCCTCCTCCGGCGAATCCGGGTTGATCGCATCCTCCACTCGCTGGGCGAAGCTGAGGACGTCCGCCTCGGCCTCCTCTACGTGTCCGGCAGCCGCTTCGGCCGCAGGCGCGGCCTCCAGGAGCCTCCAGAAGAACCCCACATCGAGGTGACGTCTGGCACGGCTGAAGGCCCGGTCGTGGAGCGCCTTCGTGGACAGGCTCTCGAGATCCTCGGGGGCGGACACGCGGGCCATTGTAGGCGAGGGGAAGGCGGATCCCGGGTGGAGGGAACGGGCCGGTAGCGGTAAACTCCGGTTCGCACGATTGGCACCGTTCATAAGGGGAAAATCCAAGGCCATGACGTACACGATCTGCGAGCCCTGCATCGACGTGAAGGACCGGGCTTGCGTGGACGAGTGCCCGGTCGACTGCATCTACGAGGGCGGCCGGATGCTCTACATCCAGCCCGACGAATGCGTGGACTGCGCGGCCTGCGAGCCGGTTTGCCCGGTGACGGCGATCTTCTACGAGGACGACGTGCCGGCCGAATGGAAGCCCTATACCCCGGCCAACGCGGAGTTCTTCAACCCTGAGGTCTCGGGCCTCGGCTCGCCGGGAGGGGCAGCCCAGGTCGGACCCGTGCAGGCGGACCATCCACTGATCGCCAACTTCCAGCCGTGAGGAGGACCACTTGACCTACACGATCTGCGAGCCCTGCATCGACGTGAAGGACCGCGCCTGCGTCGACGAGTGCCCCGTCGACTGCATCTACGAGGGTGGCCGGATGCTCTACATCCAGCCCGACGAGTGCGTGGACTGCGCGGCTTGCGAGCCGGTTTGTCCGGTGACGGCGATCTTCGCCGAGGACGACGTCCCGGCGGAGTGGCGAGAGTTCACGCCGGTCAACGCAGAGTTCTTCACCGAGGAGATCGCGGGCTACACATCTCCCGGCGGCGCCGCGCAGGTCGGAGCGGTCGACAAGGATCACCCGAAAGTCCTCGCCTGGGAGCCCGTTCCCTGAGGAAGCGGCTCCTTCGCGAGACGCCCAGGCGGGTGTTCCTCGTTCGCCTGGAGCAAGGCGAGGAGGTCGTGGGCCAGCTCACGTCCCTCGCGAGCGCCGAGGGGATCGGTGCCGCCGAGCTTTCGGGTATCGGGGCGTTCGAGCGCGCGGTGATCGGGTTCTACGACCTCGAGACCAAGGAGTACGACCGCATACCGGTCGAAGAGGAGACCGAGGTCCTCTCTCTCCTCGGCAACCTCTCCGTTGCCGACGACGGCCCGCGCGTCCACGCCCACGTCTCTCTGGGAAGGCGTGACGGCTCGGCCCTGGGCGGCCACCTATTCGAGGGCAACTGCGGCGCGACGCTGGAGATCTTCGTCCGGGAGGAGCCGGGGGAGCTCAGGCGCGTTCCCGACCCGGCCGCCGGCCTTCCCCTGCTGGAGCTCTAGCCTCGGTCGAGTCCGTGTGCGCGTGAACTCGTCCTGTTGCGCGACTGGCCGCGGCGGCGCATGCTCGTCGGAATCGGACGAAGGGAG
>JBOGVX010000118.1:0-5526 GCA_050693165.1 Actinomycetota bacterium
ACGCCGGGGTGACATCGGACTCGATCGGATCTCTCGAGGATCTACAGCGCATCCCGTTCATGACGCGCGACGAGTGGATGCAGGGACAGATCGAGAACCCGCCTTACGGCAACGTGCTCGCGCAGCCGCCCGAGCGGGCGATCAGGTACCACATGACCTCGGGCACGACGGGCAAGACGCCGATCCGCGTCCTCGACTCGATGAAGGACTGGGAGTGGATCTCCGAGATGTGGTGCTACGGCCTGTGGGGGTTCGGCGTCCGGCCGGCCGACACGATGTACGTCGCGTTCGGGTACGCGACCTTCATCGGCTTCTGGGGCCTGCACTACGCGGGCGAGAAGATGGGCTGTCTCGTCCTTCCCGGGGGCGCGGCCCCGACGGATGCTCGCGTGAAGCAGATCGCCGAGATGGGCGCCACTGTCGTGGCTTCCACCCCGACCTACGCGCTGCGGATGGCGCAGGAGGCGAAGTCGCTCGGCATCGACCTGGCGTCCAGCCCCGTGCAGAGGCTCATCCTTTCCGGCGAGCCGGCCGGCTCGATCCCCGCGACCAAGAAGCTGATCGAGGAGCAGTGGGGCGCGAAGGCCGGCGACACGGCGGGGATGACCGAGCTCGGCACGATCATGATGTTCGAGTGCGAGAAGCAGCCCGGTGGCGCACACATCATCGAGGACCACTACATAGAGGAGGTCATCGACCCGGACACCGACCAGCCGGTTCCTTACGGAGAGCAGGGCGAACGGGTCGTGACCTCGTTCGGCCGTGGCTTCGTGCCGGTGATCCGGTACCGCACGCGCGACTTCGTGCTTCGGGTCCCGGGGACGAATTGCTCGTGCGGGCGAACCTTCGACATCTACGAGGGCGGGATCCGTGGACGCGTTGACGACATGAAGCTGGTTCGCGGGACGAATGTCTACCCGCGAGCGGTCGAGGCGATCATCCGCGAGTTCCCGGAGATCGACGAGTTCCAGATCCACCTCTACACGGAGGAGGGGATCCGTGACGAGATCGAGATCCTCTTCGAGGCCCCCGATGAGGGAACCGACGCGGAGGCGATCATTCGCGACCTCGGCAAGCAGCTCGCCGAGTCGCACGAGGGGCTCCGGTTCGGAGTCAAGCAGGTCGCGGTCGAGACCCTCCCGCGGTTCGAGCTGAAGGCCAAGAGGGTGCAGGACGACCGGATCGTTATCGGGACGGAAGGGGAGGCGAGGCAGACATGAGAGCCGAGCTGAACGAGGCGGAGAAGGCGCTGATGGATTGCTACCGGTCGCTGGCAGGAGTGCTCGAGATGCAACGGCACAAGCTGCCGCCGTTCGCCGAGCGCAACGCGATCAAGGCGCTCGGCGCCCTGTGGCAGGTCGCGAACGGACTCGACCAGGACCCGGGCCAGGTCTACGAGCTCGGAGCCTGAAAGGAGGGGGGATGGATCTATACGAGGTGCTGCTGTTCGTGCACATACTCGGTGCTGCCGTGTGGGTGGGCGGAAGCATCATGCTCGGGTTCATCAGCTCGCGGGTCGAAAAGACGGGTGACGCTCAGTACCGCGCCAGGTTCGCGCAATCGGCCGGCGTCGTGGGACCCGTCATCGGGATATCGGCGCTCTTGCTCCTGGGAACCGGCATCGGAATGGTTCTCGACAGCGAAGCGGTCGAGCTCGGTCAGACGTGGGTCTGGTTGGGTCTCGCGCTCTTCGGCCTATCGGCCGTCGTCGGTGGCGCCTACTTCGCCCCGGCCAGCAACAAGATCGTCGCGGCGCTAGAGGCCGGTCAGGTCCAGGAGGCGGATCGCAGGGCGAAGCAGTTCAACATGGTGTCGCGCTTGGACATGCTTCTGCTGTTGGTGATCGTCGGCGTGATGGTGTTCAAGCCGGGAGGCTGATCGGTCTAGCCCCCGTACCCCCCGTCCTTGATGAACGCGTACCAGACGATCGCGTACGCGGCGCCGCCCACCAGCAGATAGATGACCAGGTACTTCACCCAGTTGCGCTTGTAGCTACCGCCGCCGGAGCCGTCACCTTGATCCGACATGCCGCCCTCCCTTCGCCGTATCGGCCAGCGTAGGTCGGCCGGGCCGGGCGAGCAACCCGCGTCAGCCGGTGAGGATGCAGAGGTCGGCGCTCGCCGCAGCCAGGATCGTGTTGACCTGAACCGTGTTCGTGATGCCCCCGCCAACGAGCGTCGGGACGTCGCACTCGTTCCGGATCCTGTCGGCGAACGAGACCAGGAAGCCCGGCCCGTACCTCGGCCGGCTCTCGGGCGCCATCTGCCCCACGACCGGCTCGATCAGGTCGCAGCCACGGCGAGCGAGCTCACCGGCCAGCACGACGGCGTCCTCCTCGGTCCATCCCCCTGCAGCTGCGTCCGACGCCTGGATCGTCGCGCCGAGGGGCATGTCCTCCGGCCAGGCCTCCCGGACGGCCTCGAAGACCTCCAGCGGGTAGCGGATCCTCGACTCGTGCTCGCCGCCGTACTCGTCGCCGCGGGCATCGGCGACCAGGGACAGGAACGAGCCGAGCAGATATCCGTGGCCCATGTGGATCAGAAGCATGTCGACGTCGGCGGAGGCCGCCCGTCGAGCGGCGGCGACGAACGCGTCGCGGACCTGAGTCAGGTCGGTCCCCGTCATCTCCTCGGGGATCGCCGAACGGCTCGAGTATGGGACCGGGGAAGGAGCCAGCAGGGGCCAAGCCTCGGACCCGAGCGGCCGGTCCGTGCCGCGATCGCGCGGGCGGGTCGCGCCTCGCCTGCCAGCGTGGCTCAGCCGTATGGCCAGTGCCGCGCCCGAGCCATGCGCACGCTGAGCCGCGCCCCGCCAGGCATCATCGTGCTCGGCCGAGTACAGGCCCGCGCATCCGGGAGTGATCCTTCCCTCCTGCGTGACCGCGACGGGCTCTGTGACGATCAACGCCGAGCCGCCCTCTGCCGCGCGATCGATCCCTTCGAGTAGTTGCTCGGAGGGCAGGCCTTCTCGAGATGCGTACTCCGGCGATGGTGCAGACGCGACGCGGTTGAGGAGTTCGAGGCCGCGCAGGCGGAACGGCACGAGCATCGGAGGGGGAGACACACGGTCTCCTCCCGCGAAGTCGCTATCGACCTCATCCACATAGACGGGGTCCCGTGTTCGCAGGTTCCCGTAGTCGATCCGCTTGCTCCGGGTGAGCAGGTGGAATGCGAAAGGCATGGGCTCCAGGTGCTTGTAGCGGCGGGTGTTCTCGAAATACGACCGGCTCTCGTGCGCGGCTTCCTGGAAGCGCTCGATGACCGGGCGCCGCTCCATCTCGTAGTCCGTGAGCGCGTGCCCGAGGTCCTCCGGGAACCTCTCGATGGCGCGGACCAGCGCGATCGCGTCCTCCATCGCGAGCTTAGTCCCCGAGCCGATCGAGAAATGGGCAGTGTGCGCGGCGTCGCCGACCAGGCCGATGTTGTCGTGGATCCACGTCCTGTTGCGAAGCGTCGGGAACTGGATCCACTCCGACTTGTTGGACATCAATCCATGGCCACGCAGCTCTTCCGCGAACAAGCGCTGGCAGTAGGCGATGCTCTCAGCCTCCGAGGACGCGTCCAAGCCGGCTCGTCGCCACGTCTCCTCGTCGGTCTCGACGATCCACGTGCTCGTCGTGCCGTCGAACGGATACGCGTGCGCCTGGAAGAAGCCGTGATCGTTCTCCCGGAACGCGAACCTGAACGAGTCGAGCACGCGCTCGGTGCCGAACCATATGTAGCGAGCGCCCCCGAGCTCGATCCGCGGACGGAAAGCTTTCTCGAAGTGTTCGCGTATCGGGCTGTGCACGCCATCCGATGCGATCACCAGGTCGTGCTCTCCGAGCGCAGCCGCGTCCGTCATCTCTTCCTCGAACCGCAGCTCTACGCCGAGCTCTTCGCAGCGGGTGGTGAGGATGTCGAGCAACGCCACTCGCGCGAGTCCGGCGAACACGTGTCCTCCGGAGCGAACCACCTCTCCTCTGTAGTTGATGTCGATCGCGTCCCAGAGGACGAACCGATCGGTGATCTGCTCGAACGTCCTCTGGTCGGCCTCGCGGAACTCAGCGAGCGTGCGATCCGAGAAGACCACGCCCCAGCCGTAGGTGGCTCCGCGCGGGTTCTTCTCGATAACCGTCACGTCGAGCCCCGGCCGCAGCTTCTTCAGCAGCAAGCTCGCGTAGAGCCCCGCGGGCCCACCTCCGACGGTGAGAACCCGGTTCACAGCCCGCTCACGACCTCGGCGAGCCGATCCACCTGCTCGATGTCGTTGACCGCGGGAAGCAGGACGAGCTCGTCGCATCCGGCTTCCGCGTAGCCGCGAACCTGCGCCGCGATCTGCTGCGGCGTCGTCAGCAACCCCTCGACGATCTTCTCCGCGAACGGTCCGGTGAACGAGTAGTAGTCGCGCATGTACGCGCGAGCGCGGTCGATCGCGTCGTCTCCGAGAGCGAAGTACGACTGCCCCCACAGCGCCGGCGAGCCCGGCCTCCCGTTGTCGGTCCAGGCTGTGCGTGCCCGCTCGGCTGCGCGTATGAAGGCGCGAGGTGGCCCGCCTCCGTGCACGTATCCGTCCGCGTAACGCGCCACGCGGACGAACGCAGCGTCGCTGCTGCCTCCGACCAGCAGCTCGGGCGAGGCTTTGGGTCCCGGGCTCGACTCCCACATGTCGCGAAGCTCCGAGAGCTGCTCGTCGAACCTGCGCCCGCGCCCGCGAGGATGAATGCCGCTGGCCCGGTAGTCCTCTGTCCTCGCCCCGACAGCGAGGCCCAACGTCATCCGTCCTCCTGATAGAGAGTCGATGGTGGCAGCCTGGTTCGCCAGGATCGCAGTGGTCCGGAGCGGTGCGATCACCACCATCGTCACCAGGCGCACCCGCCGGGTGACCGCCGCGGCGGCCGCCAGTGACGAGAACGGTTCGTGCGCGTCGTAGGCGACGCGATCGATCACGCCGAGGCTGGTGAACGGCGCGTCCTCGGCCCGGGCGGCCCACTCGACGATCGCCGAGCCGGGAGTGCCGGGGATGCCGTTCGGAAGACCGATCCCTACCCGCATCCCGGCGGAGCCTACCGCTCACCTAGGATGAGGGCCATGCCCCCCGAGATAACCGTTCGCCGGCGCATCCAGTGGTTCGACACCGACGCTTCGACGAAGTACCACAACACGGCTCCCCTGAGGCTGATGGAGGAGGCCGAGGCGGCCCTGCTCGACGAGCTCGGCATCGTCAAGCAGGTTTACGGGCGGATGCCTCGCGCGCACGTCAGCGTGGACTACCGCCGGCCGCTCCGCTTCTGGGATGAGGCCGACGTGGTGCTCCGGATCGCCCAGGTGGGCCGAACCTCCGTCACCTACGAGTTCGAGATACGCGAGGGCCAGGACGTGTACGCCGAGGGTCGGGTGGTCGCCGTCTACATCACCGACGAGGGGGAGTCTCGTGAGTGGCCCGAGGAGTACCGGAGGCTCCTGGAGGGCTCACGGTAGAGGCCCGCAGAGGTTCGCGGCGGTACTATCGACACGTGGCCGACATGGGCTCGGGCTCTCGCCGGAT
>JBOGVX010000119.1:0-9789 GCA_050693165.1 Actinomycetota bacterium
GGCTTCTGGTCACCCGCGAAACCTCCGTCCGGACCATCGGCGCCCTGGGTCACCTGGAGGGCGAGGATGTCTCGAGGGTCACCACCTGGGTTCCCGTGGCTCTCTCCGATCTTCTCGAGCTTCACGATGGCGGGGTGGGCGTCCGCGAAGTCTCGAGCGTACTGCTCGAGGCCATCCGGCCCGTCGTTGTCGCGCCACACCTTGAAGCCGGCGGAGGTCTGCTGCAGGGCCAGCTCGGTGGAGGTCAATCCGTCGTCGTTGTGCCAGAGCTGGATGTCGACACCCATCTTGCGGAGCGCCCTCACGTCACTGGGATAGAGCACCAGAGTGATGAGGGCCTGCTCGTCCGCGAGCAGCTGAATGTCGACCACGTCGTACCCCGCCGAGGTGATCTGATCGACCAGGGCAACAGGCACGGTCGCCTCGTACATCTCGAGGTGACCCGCCGAGGACTGGGGCGGCTTGCCGCCTCCCTTGGGTCCGGCACCGGCCGGCGCGAGCAGCCCTCCGATCAGCAGAGCGGTCGAAAGGGTCAACAGCAGAAAGCGGTTCCTCATCGAACCTCCTTGGATAGGGCGCGGGGCCGAGCGCGGGCTCAAGCCGGGCGGATATGTGGGGCGACCCTACTACTTTCGGTAGCAACCGCTCAACAGGCCCTGGCGGTGGGCGGGCTGACTCGATCCATTCGCCCGGATGGTGACCTGAGCCCTACAATCCGCAACGAGTGGAGGAAGGAGTACCCACATGATCAGCGTCGAGAGCAGCGTGACCATCGCCCGTCGCGTGGAGGACGTCTTCGCCTTCGTCACAGACACGACGAACGATCCGCAATGGCACAAGGACGTCATCCAGGCAACCAAGATCTCGGAGGGTCCCATCGGGAGGGGCACCACGTTCACCGTGGTCGTCAAGTTCATGGGCAAGAAGGAAGGGCGGTGGGAGATCGTCGAGTTCGAGCCCAACAGGAAAGAAGTGATCAAGGTCACGGCCAAGCCGCTCAGCCCCACGCTGACCTACCGGTTCGAGCAGGCAAACGGCGGCACCCTGTTCACCCGGCATATCGACCTGGAGCCCACCGGCTTCTTCAAGATCATGAAAGGAATGATGCGGGGCATGATGGAGAAGAGGAACGCTGGGTTCCTGGCAAACCTCAAGGGCGTCCTGGAACGCTAGTCGAGCGGCCTGCCCTCGAGCGAGCGACGCTGACCTGCCTACACGGGTGCCGGCGTGTCCGGCGCCGTCCGTACGGGGACGAGCTCCGGCTCCTGCACACCCTCCAGGGAGACGTTCGGCAAGATCCGATCGAGCCACCGAGGGAGCCACCAGTTCCAGCTCCCCATCAATCGCATCGTGGCAGGGACGAGCACGATCCGCACCAGGGTGGCATCGAGGAAGACCGCCGCGGCCAGACCGAAACCCATCGACTTGACCGGGACCAGGCTGGCGAAGGCGAACGCGCCGAACACGGTGACCATGATCGCCGCGGCGCTGGTGATGATCTTCGCCGTGTGCTCCAGACCGGAGCCCACCGCTTCGGTGTTGTCGCCCGTCCGCAGGTACTCCTCTCGCACCCGGGCCAGGAGGAACACCTCGTAGTCCATCGACAGGCCGAACAGGATCGTGAACAGGAACAGCGGCAGGAACGACTCGATATGCCCCGCGGCCTCGAACCCCAGTAGGCCCTCGAAGTGTCCCTGCTGGAACACGAAAACCAGGATGCCGTAGGTGGCGAGCACGGACGCAGCGTTCATCAGGATGGCCTTCAGTGGAAGGAGGATGCTGCGGAAGAACAGCATCAGCAGGAAGAACGACAGGATCAGGACCATGGCTACGACCGGGATCATCTTGCCGGTCACCTCGTCGTTGATGTCCACATTCAGCCCAGCGTCGCCCCCGACCGCGATCTCGAGGCCCGGGGCGACATCCGGAAGCCGTTCGCGGATGCGGTCGACGAAGCCGCCCACCTCATCGGACTGCGGTCCGTGCCGGGTAACGGCCGAGAGCAACGTGGCGCGCCCGTCGCTGCCGACCGCAGTCTCCACGAACGGCGCCGCCTCGGGCGACGCTGCGATGGTCCGTGCCTCCTCGAGGCCGGCCCCCGGAGCGAGGGTGGCGATCGAGTCGACCCGGACGACCTCCGGGTCGGCCGCGATCACGCCGGCGACCTCATACACGTCGGGAAAGCTCTCTCCCAGGACGTCCGCGCCTGTCTCGACCAGGATCTGTACCGGCGACACCTGGCCCTCGCCGAAGGCGTCCGCCACAACCTCGATCGCCTGCCGTGGGCGCGACTCCGGCGGCAGGATCGACGGCCCGGACGAGCCGAGGCGCAGATCCCAGGCGGGGAAGGCCAGGAGCGCCAGAAGCAGCAGCGATCCGCTCAGAGCGGTCCACGGACGCCGCATGACGGCCATCGCCCAGCGGTGCCACAGCCTGGAGGTGGCAGCCTCCTCCTCCGAGCGGGGCTTCCGGCCCAGGTGGAGGCTGTTGACCTTCCGGCCGACGAACCCGAGCAGCGCCGGTAGCAGCGTCAGGGCCGTGAGCGCGGCCAGGGCAACGGCGATCATGGCGCCGAGACCCATCGACCTGAACGCGGGGATGTCTACAAGGAGCGTCCCGGACAGAGCCAGGACAACCGTGAGCCCCGACACCATCACGGCCTTGCCGCTCGTGGCCATGGCCCTCGATATCGCCTCCGGCACGTCGTGGCCTTGGCGGAGCTCGCTGCGGTAGCGGCTGACCACGAACAACGAGTAGTCGATGCCCACCCCGATGCCGATCATCGACGCGATGTTCTGCGTGAACAGGTTGACGGTCGTGTTGGCCGCAACCAGTGAGATCACCCCGAACGAGACGACCAAGCTGAACAGGGCGATGGCCAGGGGCATCCCCGCGGCAACCAGCGAGCCGAAGGCCAGGATCAGGATCAGCAAGCTGATGGGCAGAGCGATGCTCTCCGCCCGCTCCAGGTCGTGGGTGGTCGTTCTGGAGAACTCGTCGTAGAAAGCGGCCGAACCCGTCAGGTAGACCTCGATCTGCTCGGTCCCACCGGCGGCGTCCGCAACGGCCGCTTGGAGCTCGGCGTTGTGCTCGAGGGCCTGATCCTGGTCGTCGGTCAGCCCCACGCTCGCTGTCAGCGTGTGCCCCTGTTCGCCGATGGCTTGCTCCGGCGCGGCGTAGGGATCGGAGACCGCACCCACGCCCGGGGACCTGAGCAGCGCCTCGCGGACGTCCTCGAACGTCGCCAGGAACTCGGGGTCCTCCGCCGTCAACGTCTCGGATCGGAGCACTAGCAGGTCGGAGAACTCGAACCGTCCGGTGAACTCCTCCTCTGTAGCGTGAAGGACCCGATCCGACTGGGACCCGGGAACCTCGAACCCGCCGTTCGACAAACGATCGCCGAGCTTCCCCACCAGGGGGAAAACCGCCACCAGCCCCGCAACCCATATGCCCACGACCCACCACCGATGGCGGGCGGCGAACGCCCCCATCCGCGAGAACGCCGGGCTTCGAGACGCGCGCGTTCCCTTTCCGTGCCCGTCGCCGCTCACGCGGGGCAGAGACCGGGAGCGAGGTCGGCGGGCCATGTCAGACCTCCTTCCCGCCAGCGGGGGTAGGGCGATCCCTCCGGCCGACCATCAGCTGTAGGCCGGCGCCGAACACCGCCAGGCCGATCGGTAGACCGACGACCGTGATGGCCGCAGACGCGATCACGTTCACTCCTATGAAGAGTAGTGTGGATCCCACCAGGAACCGGATCATTCTCGCTCCTTTCCTCACCACACAAGACGAGGCAGCGAGCGGTTTGTGACAGGGCTGGGCGGTTGCCTAGGCGGTGGGTATAGCCGGGCCCGTGAACGTACCGAGGTGCCGCAGCTTGTCGGGGTTGGAGATGGCTCGCACGGTCTGGATCAGATCGTCGGCCACGTCCAGTGAGACGACGACCACGGGCCGGTCGTCGGCGTCGAGGAATACCGCTCCTGGCTGACCGTTGATCGACACCATGCTCATGCTGACCACTCCCAGACGAGCCCCCGAGGCGGTCCCTCCTGAAAGGAACACTCGGGCGGCACGCTCCCTTCCATGGACCGGATGCGGGAACGCCGACGCCTTCCCGCCACCATCCGCGTATACGACGACATCCGCGGAGAGCAGCTCCTCGAGACCCCTCGAGTCCCCGTTCACGATCACCTCGAAGAAGCGACGGGCGAGCTCCTCCCTCCGCTTCTTCGACGCCTCGAACCGCGGCTTCTTGGCCTCGACCTGCCGGCGGGCGCGAACGGCTATCTGGCGGCAGTTGTCCTCGCTCTTCCCGACCACCTTGGCTATCTCGTCGTACTCGTAGTCGAAGACCTCCCGAAGCAGGAAGACCGCTCGCTCGACGGGTGTGAGGCTCTCGAGCAGAACTAGGAACGCCATGGACAGCGAGTCGGCCGTCTCCGCGTGCTGCGCGACATCCGCATCCCCCTCGGTGATCACCGGCTCCGGCAGCCAGGTACCAACGTAGCTCTCCCTGCGGACGCGGGCCGAGCGCAGATGGTCGATGGAGAGCCGGGTCGTCACGGCAGAGAGCCATGCCTTCGGCGAGTCGATGGCCGTCCCCTTCTCGTCCTCTCGGTGGTACCGGAGGAACGCCTCCTGGACGATGTCCTCGGCGTCGCTAGCGCTCCCGAGCATCCGGTAGGCGATGGAGAACATCAGCGGCCGGAGCTCCTCGTACAGTTCGCTCACAACCACCTCCCGCTGCCGCCGAATCCCCATGATGTCAGGTAAGACGAAATACCCTTCCTCCTGTGACACCGTATGTGTCGCAGCCTTGATCCTGCACACAGGTATTCAAGAAATGGTACCGAGACGTGGCTTCCCCAGCAGGACCGGCTAGAACCAGCGACCGGAGGCTGGTGAACCCGAACAGGGGCTGGTACCCGATCTTTTGACTTGAACGACATCCGGATGCGCGGCGGCTCCGAACCAAGCGTGATGAGCGAGAGCCCGTGGCCCGCAAGATCGTGACCGCATGCGCGGCGCTGCTGATCGTTTCCTGCAGCCCGAAGACACCGCGCACGGAGCCATCGGGCGCCGCAGATCAGATGGGCGCCAGCGTCACGGTGAAGGTCTTCCAGTTCCAGCCGAGCCCGCTCGAGGTTCGTGTGGGAGACACCGTCACCTGGACGAACGAGGACGACATCGAGCACACCGTCACGTCGGGAGAACCCGGGAACCCCGCCGGCGGGTTCGATGGACCGCTGAACGGCACGAGCGCGACGTTCAGGCACAGGTTTGGGAAGTCGGGGACATTCCCGTACTTCTGCTCAATCCACGAGTCGATGCGCGGTGAGATCCGCGTGTCCGGATAGGGGGGAAAGATGACGCGGACCATGAGGAGACTGCTCGGCATGACGCTGCTCGCAGCGATGCTCGGCAGCGCTTGCTCGTCGGACGAGCCCGGCACGAACGGCTCCAGCCCGAAACCGATCGAGTCTCCGGCAGAGATGGCGAGCTCCGACACGGGGGCGGCCGCGCTCCGTTCGACGCTGAACACCCTGCTCCAGGAGCACGTCTACCTTGCTGCCTCGGCCACGGGGGCAGCGCTCGGCGGGCGGACGGACGAGTTCGACGCGGCCGCCGCCACGCTCGACGAGAGCTCGGTCGCGCTCGGCGACGTGGTGAGCTCGGTCTACGGCGCCGACGCGGGCGGCCAGTTCCTCGAGCTCTGGCGCTCCCACATCGGGATGTTCGTGGACTACACCACGGGCGTGGCGACCGACGACACCGCGAAGCAGGAGAAAGCAGTGGCCGACCTCCAGGGCTACACCGAGGACTTCGGAGCGTTCCTCGCCTCGGCGAACCCGAATCTCACGAAGGACGCGGTCGCGGGCCTGGTCCTGGACCACGTCCTCGGCCTGAAGGACGCCGTGGACGCGCAGGCTGCCGGGAAGGCCGGCGACGCCTACACGAAGCTACGCGAGGCGGCCGGGCACATGTCGATGATCGGCGACGCCCTGGCCGGAGCGATAGTCGCCCAGTTCCCAGAGATGTTCTTGGCGTAGCGGACGCGACGCGGGGGCCCGTCCCTTCCCGGGCTCCCGCGTCTCTCCCAACTACTCGACGCTGGACGCGGTTCCTCACACGGCCCCTCTCTCTCCGCGTACCATCGCTTCGATGGCAATGAGCACTAACGACCCGGTCGCGATCGGGCGGGACGCCCTCGATCGGCACGCCTGGGAGGAGGCATACGAGACGCTGTCCCAGGCGGATCGGGCCGGCTCTCTGAAGGGGGAAGGGCTCGAGCTCCTGGCATCCGCCGCGTACTGGTCCGCCCATCCCGAAGAGACGGTCGAGATCCTGGAACGCACGTACGCCGCGCACATCGAGGAGGGCAACCACCGGGCCGCGGCCATGACAGCTTTCCGAGTGGGCGAGCAGTACGGCATGCGGATGGCGATGCCCCAGGCTCAGGGCTGGGCTGCGAAGGCTATGCGCCTCGGGGAAGAGGATCCGTCGTGGCCGGTACACGGGTGGCTCGTATGGATGCAGGGACTGATGAGCTGGTTCCAGCCAGACTTCGAGGCGGCGATCGCCTCCTACGACCAGGCTCTCGAGCTCGCCACCAAGTCCGGGGACCGCGACCTGGCCGGCATGAGCCTGCACGACAAGGGGCATGCGTTGTGCCTGCTGGGGAGGGTCGAGGAGGGGCTGGCCCTGCTCGACGAGGCCATGGTTGCCGTAGTCGGCGGCGAGCTCGAGCCCCACGCGGCCGGCTACGTCTACTGCGGGATGATCGCCGCCTGCTCCAAGCTCGGTGACTACAGGCGGGCGGCCGACTGGACGGAAGCCACGCTCCGGTGGTGCGATCGTCACACGGTTCCGGCGTTCCCCGGCGTCTGCCGGGTGCACAAGGCCGAGCTCATGCGGCTCCGAGGTTCCCTCAGGGAGGCGGAGGAGGAAGCCCGCCTGGCGTGCGAGGAGCTGCCGCGGTTCAACCTCTACTCCGGTCTCGGTCCGGCCAACTACGAGATCGGCGAGGTGCGACGGCGCGTTGGCGACTACGTCGAGGCGGAGGAGGCCTACGCAAGGGCGCGACAGCACGGCCGCGAGCCCGAGCCCGGCCAGTCGCTCCTACGCTTGGCACAGGGAAAGATCCAGGCAGCCGTCGCCGGAGTCGGTCAGGCGCTGGCCGAGAGTGTCGACAACCATTGCCTGCGGGTCCGGCTACTCGCCGCCCAGGCAGAGATCGCTCTGGCCGCCGACGACCTCGTGACGGCGACAGCGGCAGCGGACGAGCTCGACACGATGATCACTGTGTACCGGAGCGAGTCGATCCACGCCATGGCGGCGTACGTCCGGGGGGCGGTCCGGCTGGCCCGCAACGAACCGGACGCGGCCCTCCGCGACCTGCGAGAGGCGCAGAAGATGTGGCAGCAGGTCCACGCCCCCTTTGAGGTGGCGGAGACGCGGCTGCTGCAGGCGAAGGCGCAGAGAGTGCTAGGGAACGAGGATGCCGCGGTCTCGGAGGCTCGGGCGGCCCGGGAGGCGTTCGAGCAGCTCGGGGCCCGGCCGGCCGCCGAGCAGGCCGGCGAGCTCCTGGCGCCTCGAGGGGATCTACCGAGAGGTCTCTCGGAGCGCGAGGTGGAGGTCCTGCGCCTGGTCGCTGCCGGCAAGACCAACCGCCAGATCGCCGAAGAGCTCGTGATCAGCGATCACACGGTCGCCAGACACGTTCAGAACATCTTCGCGAAGCTCGACGTGTCCTCGCGCTCGGCGGCCACGGCCTTCGCCTTCGAGCACGACCTGGTCTGACCCCCAACTGCTCCAGTGGTCAATTCTCACCACTGGCGTGATGCGGCGATTTGGCTGTTTCCGGCGATGAGGGGCGCGGCACCGCAACCGTAGCCTGCCCCCATGAGGACGGCAGCGGCACAGGCGATCCGGAAAGACGGGACCGGGTACGTCGCCACGCTCGCCTTCCTCCTGGCCTACGCCCTGACCGTCGGCGACGCCGCGCCGATGCTGGCCGCGACGCTCAATGTCGCCGGAGGCCTGACGGCCGCCTTCTACCTCCACGGCAAGGGCGCCGTGCCGAGCGTCATCTCGAACCTCGTCTGGGTCGTCATCACCCTCGTCGGCCTCGTGGTGGGCTGACCATGGACAGCCCCACACGCACGGCCGCTACAGAAAGGAGGAAGCCATGACTGTGTAGGAAAGACGAAACGCGCTGTGACCGTGCAACAACCTAGTAGAGGAGGCGAAGATGCCGATCGCGATGTTGCTGGATAACCCCACGGGTTCGCAGGAAATCTACGAGAGCGTGCGAGAGCAGCTGAAGCTGGAAAGGCCCGCCGGAGGCATCGCCCACGTCGCCGGACCCAGTCCTAAGGGCGGCTGGCGCGTCATCGAGCTATTCAACTCGGAGCAGGACGCGAAGAGCTTCCTGCAGGAGCGTCTTGGGCCGGCTCTCAAGGCCGCCGGTGGCTCTCCCCCGCCACCGCCCGAGTTCTGGCCGGTGCACAACTACATGACGTAGCCCACGAACACGGTGGAGGGGCGGGGCCGTTGGCCTCGCCCCTCCACCCTAGGTCGCACGGTGAGCGAAGTGGCTCGAGAGGCCCTGGAGCAGTACGTCTCGCGATAGATCTGGTTCGTGGGGCGGGTGGGACTCGAACCAGCGACCGACGACCGACTGAAGCTCAACCTGTCAGCCGGTGCTGGCGCGATGGACCGAATCGCGCGACGCTGGACGTTGTGCCTTCAGCCTTACCGCTCGTCGATCGCCACCTCGTATCGGTCCACGGAGACGACCTCCGCACCGGTGATTGCCGCGACCGCGTCGCCACGAATCTGGTTGGCGGCTTCGTCACTGGTCTGCAGGGCCTCCTCACTCTCCCAGAGCGTGATGGTTAGCCCCTTCCCACTGGTGCGGTCGACGAGCGACAGCGCCCCCTCGAACCCCGAGATCTGGCGCGCCTGGGGGAGGGCTTTCTCCCTGGTGACGATGATCGACTCGTCGACCGACGGCGGCCCGATCGACTCCGTGTTTCCGCACCTGCTGTACGTGCAGGGCCTTTGGGCGACGGTCTGCACCGTCGCCGCCCTGATCGAGCGCGAGAAATCCGGTTTTGGGCAAACCGTCTCGGTGACCGGCATCAACGCGGTGATGGAAGCGGCCGTCGGCGCGTTCACCGTCAATCCGGACAACCCTGATCCGACCACCGCGGTCGGTACCGGCGGCCGGCATCCGACCTACACCCGCTATGCCACGAAGGATGGCCAGTGGATTTCCTGCGGCGCGCTCGGCGGCAAGTTCGAGACCTGGCTGATCAATGCGCTGGGCCTTGGCGACATGCTGAAAGAAGAGCGGATGGGCGGCAACATCGCCAACATCGTGCTGGCCGCCAACGTCGACTGGGCGAAAGAGAAGATCCAGAAGGAATTCCTGAAGCATAACCTCGATGACCTCATCAAGACGATCACCGATCTCGGCATTCCCTGCGGCAAGATCGGCCCGACCGAGAAGTGGCTGGATCATCCGCAGGTGAAGGCGATCGGCATGCGCGCGGAGGTGAAGGATCCGAAGCGCGGCGAGCTCGCGATGCCGGGCATCCCGATCAACCTGACGAAGACGCCGGGCCGCGTGCACGGTCCCGCGCCGGAAGCCGGCGCTCACAACGGCAAGGTTGCGGTGCGGCCCTCTCCCGCTCGGCCGGAGAAGACGCCGGTGCTGCGGCCGGGTCCGTTGTCCGGCTACCGCATCCTTGACATGGGCACGTTCGTCGCTGGTCCCTATTGCGG
>JBOGVX010000120.1:0-51964 GCA_050693165.1 Actinomycetota bacterium
TGCGAGCCGCGGAGCGCATCGGGCCCCACTGCATGGGTCCGAAGACCGCGTTGGATGCGGCGAACTTGAGGAAGCCGAGCTTCTCGAGCAGGCGGTCCATGTGCAGCGCTCGCGTGCACGACTGGAACCCGTGGTCCGAGATGAAAAGGACCAGGTCGTCGTCGTTAGCGCACTCGAGGATCCGCCCCAGCGCGTCGTCGAGCAGCCTGTAGACGCTGCGGATGTCCTCCGCGAGGGGCTCCTTGGAGAGCGTCGCGAACTCCGGATGATCCGGCGCGACGTACTTGTCGAGACAGTGCTGCACGCGGTCGGTCGCGACGTAGATGAGTGACGCGAACCGCCAGTCGGTGTTGTCGAGGAGCCACAGGTTGGACTTGGTGCGCGCCTCCGTGAGCTGCCGCGCCTCCTCCACGAAGGGCCCCGGCCGGTGCCTGAAAGTGGTCCAGGACATCCCATTGATCGGGAAGGGCACGCCGGCCTTCTCCAGATCCTGCTCAAGCGAGTGCGGGTAAGTGAACGGGCGGCCCTTCGGCAGGACGCCGCCGCCGATCAGCGCGCCCTCGATCTTGGGAGCCGGGAAGGTAAGGGGGAGGTTCGTCATGACGATCGGGGTCTCCGCAGCCGCGAGGTCGCCGAGGATCGTCTTCTCCTTGATGGAGCGGTACGTGACGGGGAGGTTCCGCCGCTCGCCGAGCTCCTTCTCGAAGATGTCGTAAACGCCGTGGTTCGAGGGCTCGACGCCCGTCAGGAACGAGGGCCACGCCGCCCAGGAGTGGTTCGGCACGGTCGAGCGCAAGACGCCCTTCGCGCCGCGGTTGGTCAGCGCGGCGAGGTTCGGCAGCAGTCCGGCTTCGATCATCGGGTCGAGGATCCGCCAGTCCGCGCCGTCCCAACCGACAAGGAGGACTCGGGACATTGAGCCGTCAGTCTATCGGCTGGCCTGGAGGGCCGACCAAGGACTACGGTTCCCGCCCGTGAGCTATTTGGGCGTGTTCGGCCTCTGGCTCCAGGAGAAGGAGCTCCTCGGCCGGCCCGACGCGGTCAGGGTCGCCGATGAGCTGACCCGGGTCGCGAAGCGAACAGTGGACGGCGCCTCGATCCAGCCTGGACAACGAGTGCTCGACCTGGGCTCCGGCACGGGCGCGGTCGCCCTCGCGGCGGCCGACAAGGGCGCGAACGTCGTGGCGGTCGACGTCGACGGAGTCGCGCTGGCTCGCGGCCGCGAGCTCAGCACGTCCATCCAGGCCCCCGTCCGTCATCTCCGGGCCGACGGGAAGGCGCTGCCTTTCGCCGACGACAGCTTCGACGTGTCCGTCCATCGCTCCGTGCTGATCTACATGAGATCCCGCGAGAAGGCCATCAGGGAGGAGCGCCGCGTGCTGCGGAACGGAGGGCGCGTGTCGTGCTCCGAGTCCCTGGGCACCGAGCTGGACCTGGAGACGGAGGACCTGGGGATCGAGCGAGTCTGGAGGGGCGGCCTGAGGGACATCCTCCTCGACTCGCCGGACGCCTTCATGCTCTCCGCTCCCGCCCTGGAATACCTGTACGTCGAGAACGGCTTCGCGGAGGTATCGATGGCCGCCGTACGGCACGCGGTGAAGCTCGAGTCTGCGGATGCCGTCGCCCGGGCCTTCGCCGTCAGCCCCCCGGCCGCGCTCTCCGCCCGCGAGCGGTGGCAGCGTGCCGGCATCGCGGCCGGCCTGATCGACGAGTTCCTGGCCAGGCTTGTGGCGGAGGCGGAGCGGGGCCGGCCGGCGACCCTGACCTCCCTGGAGGGATACCTCACCGCTCGGGCCCGAAAACTCCGCATCTAGCAGGAGGTTCCACTCCGGGTGTCGAACCTCCCTGCCACAACCTAGGCCGCAACCCGGGGATGCGGTCCGAGGGCCGTACACCTATGATTCAGCCCACTCCCCGCATGAATCGACGCCCACTGGAAAAGCTCCAAGCGGCGGCCGGTTTCGCGCTGGCAACGCTTCTTGTCGCGATCGGCCTACCTCTCGCCGGGTCCGTGCTCGCCCAAGAGCCGGCGCCCAGCCCCACCGCGAGTGGAAAGGCTCCCAAGGCCGGCCCCGGAGAGACGCCGGTCCCCGGCCCAACTGGGTCCGGGACCCCCACGCCCTCCCCCTCCCCCACGATCGCCGCCGGCGCCAAGAGCATCACGGACACCGAGTACCTGAACGTCCACATCGACGAAACCGGTGCGGCCGGCGACGCCGTGCTGAAGGACTGGCTCCGCGTTCGGGGGCCCGCGGGGGCGCCGATCACCGTCGTCGACCCGGTCATGGTCGAGGACCCGAAGCCGACGGCGGGAACCCCCAGCCCCGACGAGTCCGACTCCGTGTCCTGGGACGTGACACTGCCCTCGAGCCAGTACACCGACCTCTACTACGAGGGCGCGGTCCTCCGCGACGAGGAAGGCATGTACATGACCCCGAGGGGTGCGCGACCGCTCCCCGTCGAGGTGGCGATCAAGTACTACACGGGCCCCCCCGGCGCGGAGTCGCCCGGGGAGTCGAGCGCGTTCCGAGCCGCACGAGGCCCGGCCAAGCTCGTATTCGAGGTCACGAACAAGACACGCCAGATGCAGGAGGTCACCTACAGCGACATCCAGACCGGCGAGCAGCAGACGGCGGTCGTGCCGGTGTGGACGCCGTACGTCGTGAAGATCGGACCGATCCTTTTCCCGGACGATCAGTTCGACCGCATCCAGACCGACGGTGTCGAGTCGCGCGACGTCGCGGGCGGTGGAACAGAGGTCACCTGGACCCTCAACCTCGCGCCCCCCGACTACGACGCCACCCAGACTGCCATCGCCCAGTTCCTGGTCGCGGCGCCGGAGATCCCCGAGATCAGGATCGTGGCGCAGCCGCAGTACCCGGCCGCGCAGGCAAAAGCAGCCTCGCCGGACGAGGTCCAGTTCCAGAAGGGCCGCCGCTCGTTCCTCTACGACGTGTTCGACCTGCTGCGTTCGAACCTGATCTCGCTGACCGGGCTGTTCGGCCTTCTGGACGACGCGTTCTCGAACCTCGCCATCCCGCTGATCTCCCCCGACAAGGGCAACCGCGAGGCGGGCGAGTTCGACGACCCGAACCAGCTGTGGGCGCTCTGGACCCTGGCCAAGGGGATGGAGCAGCTCGACCGGGCGCTCAACGTCCTCGACTACTCGCTTCAGCTGTCCCGGGCCGCGGTCAAGGGCCAGATAGCCACGCTCTCACAGATGCGCCTGCTGCTCGGCAAGTCGACCGACATACCCGCGGTAGATGTTGTCTCGCTCCTGACGCCGCCGCCGTGCCTTCCCCTCTGCACACCAGCCGACATCGAGGCCTACCTCGAAGGCGTAGCAGGAGGAGCCGAGGGCCTGCTCGAGGAGATCCTCGGCGGATCGATCTGGCAGAACATCAAGGACCTCGAGTCGCTGCTCGGCTGCATCGACTGCGCCGAGGACACTCAACCGTTCCTGCCCGAGGCGCCCGCGTCGGTGACTCCCACATGTCCTCAGTGCGCGGTGATGCTTTCGATCATCCGGCTCAAGCTCGCCCTGTTCGAGCAGAACCTGACCGCGCTCCAGAAGGAGGATCACTCGAACCAGCTCGCGACATTCACCGGTGTCAGCAACACCGCCGAGTCGACGCTGGCGAACGACTGGCGCAAGTTCACGACGATCACGTTCCCGTTCGGGCTCGAAGAGCTCGACGACGGCCTGTATCACCTGAAGGTCGACGGTATCGACCTCGTGCAGCAGGCCCTGGGCAACGAGGACCAGCCCAACTCGATCATCTGGGCGATGCACGTTCTGACCGACGGGATGGAGTCGCTCTCCGACTCCTTCCATCAGCTCGGAAGCACGTGGCGCTACCTCGCCGACTCGATCCAGAACTTCGGCATCTTCGGGGTTGAGACCGCGCAGAACACGCTCCAGCTCGACATCAACCAGATCGATCTCAAGAGCGCACAACGGGCCGCGACAGCATCTCGCGTCAGCGGCGAGACCCCGACGACGTTCATGGGCTCGCCGGCTAGCTCGAAGGAAGTGCCGGTGGACACGCAGTTCGTGCTTGTCTTCTCGACCGAGGAGCCGGAGCTCACGGTCAGCAGCCCGCTCTCCTCGGCGGCCGGCAAGGCGGCGGTGGCGGGGGCGTTCCTGGCCTTGATCCTGGCGCTCCTCGCGTTCGCGAGATTCAGGTGGCACCTGCTATGAGGACGCGCGCCGCCGCTCTAGCGTTCCTACTCCTCTCTCTGCTCGTGTCGTGCGGAACTCCCAATGGCACGTCGGGCTCGGGTTCGGAAACGTCCGAGCTCGAGGCGACGGGCGAGATCCCCCAGCTGGAGACCGGGCCCGAGGAGGTCGGAGGCGCGGCCGGAGCCGCGGAGGGCTTCGGAGAGGAGGCAGTGTCGACGGCCGAGGCGACTCCCGAGGGTCTTCACATCGCCACCGTTCAGGTCGCGCCGACCACGCCCGAGCTCGTCGACGCCATCAACTTCACGGGGTTCAAGTCCGGCGGGCCTAATGCCCTGATCGAGCTGCCGGTCTACGGCCTCAACGAGCGCCAGAACCTCTACTACCTGGTCGTCCCGGTGATCAACGAGGGCAAGGAGGAGGTCCGCAACCTCGAGGGACGCGCGGAGTTCTTCGACGACCGCGGCCGCCTGATCTGGGAGGAGACGGTCTTCCTCACCCACCTCCCCACCCGGCTACAGCTGAACCCGCCCTCGTTGCCAAACAAGGACGAGCCGCAACCCGAGCTCTCGGAGGAAGCCTCGAACTACCCGCTCTACTACATACCGACGAACATGGGCCTTTTCGTCTTCGCGGTTCCCGACCCCGCCGTCGCTCCGAACGTTAAGTCCTGGAGCCTGAGCTTCCTGGTGAGCCAGGTATGAGGACACGTGCCGCGATCGCTCTCGGCCTGGCCCTGCTCGCAACCGCGTGCAGCGAGTCGGCGAGCACACCCGTGGCCGGACCGACCGGCAGCCCGGGAGCGACTCCGGCCGGAACCAAGATCGGGCTGCTGTACACGATCTCCGACATCGGCGGCGAGTTCGCTCAGGCGGCGCTGGGCGCCTCGACGCTGGCCACCGAGGACGCACCGACGCGCGGTCTCGCCATCGAGGTCGTCTCTCGCGACTACGCCGGCAGCGCCAAGCGCGCCGCACAGCTCGCGCAGCAGCTCGCCGACGCGGGCGTCGCGGGCATCGTTGTGGCCTCCGACGACCCGGCCCTCGTGCCGGCGCTGTCCGGCTTCGATGCGGTGCCGGTCGTGCACGCACTTCTGGCGGACGACGACGCGGTGGACTCCTCGACGAGCACCTTCCGGGTGGCTCCCTCGAACCGCCTGCAGGCCGAGAAGCTCGCGGACTACCTGGTCGGCGAGCGCGGCCTGGGCAGGCTGGCCATCCTGCACGACGACAGCGCCTTTGGTTCGGAGGGCGCCGACGACATCGAGGAGGCGCTGGACGAGCAGGGCGCAACAGTGGTGCTGCGCCATCCCTTCAAGGTCGGCGGCGACATCCACACCCCGATCACGAACGCCGGACAGCTCGGCGCCGACGGCATGGTGCTCTGGACCCGCGAGAGCAGCGAGGCCGGGCGCATCACGATCGAGGTGCAGAAGGCCAACCAGGGCTACCAGCTCATCCTTTCCGGCAACCTGGCCACGTTCGACTACGGCAAGAACGCCGCGAGTCAGGTCGTGCCGGTCGCCTTCCGTGACGGGATCCTGTCGGTGGGCACGTGGGCCGGACCGTGGTTCGAGCTCGACCGCATGCGCGGCTTCTACGAGCGGTTCCGCTCCACCAACAACGTCGAGGCGCCGTTCCAGGCCGTGCAGGTCTACGACGCGATCCTGCTGCTGGCCGAGGCCGCGGATGACGCGGGCAGCTCCGACCCGGCCCAAGTGACGAGCGCCGTCGAGGAGATCACGGGCTTCGAGGGGGCCGGCGTTCCGATCTCCTTCTCCTCCAACGACCACGAGGGGATCGGGATGGAGGACATGGCGATCCTGGCGTTCACGAAGGACCAGGCCTCCGCCGGCGGGGACTTCGCGCCCGAGATCAGCACCGGAGGCGGCTTCTTCACGATCGACACGCGCACGATCACGCTCCCGGACGATCTCGCCTACCTGTTGGAAGGGCTGGTCATATGAGGCCGAGACTCGTGATTGCACTCGCGCTGGCAACGGCACTCTGCATGCCGGCTACGGTGTCGGCGTCGCCGGGCAGCTACCAGAGGGACTGGCCGGTCTCCGGAGGCGGGGACACCCTGAGAACGGGATACAACCCTCAGGAGCCGACGCCGTACTTCACGAACGGGCATGAGTTCCAGCCGAACCCCGAGTGGGTCACGAAGCTCTCCGACTTCCCCTCGGGCGTGTTCATCGGCGGCGGCCTGATCGTCGTCGAGGGGCTCGTTATCGTCACCGGAGCCTCGACGAACTCGCTGGTCGCGCTCGATCAGGACACCGGCCTGCCGGTCTGGCGGTTCTCGCCCGATCCTCGAGGCAGCAAGTACTTCCCCGGTGACGGATATGCGGGCGCTTACCCCGGCCTCAACCATCCTCACTATCACGAGGGCAACGTCTTCGTGACGTTCTCCAACGGGACGCTCTACTCGCTCGATGCCAGCACCGGTGAACGGGTGTGGCGCTGGGAGGTGCCCGCCGCGGGAGCTCCGGGCGAGGTGAAGGACCACGTGCTCGACCCGAAGATCCCGTTCGACTACCACAACCCCAAGCACCGGGAGACGCCGCTCCGCCCCGAGGTTGCCCCCTATACCGGTGACTACGCGAAGTTCCACTCGGCGGTGAACATATGCACCGACGAGGACCTCGTCATCGTCGAGACGCTCGACGGGCGAGTGTTCGCGGTCGACACGAACAACGGGAACACGATCTGGCACAGGTACGTCGGCGCTCCGGACTGGCCGGGCGAGTTCAACTGGCCCGAGGAACCCGAGGGCGGGATCACGCCCGCTTCGGGACGCTCGACCCGCAGGTTCGAGGCACGTCCCGGGGTCGGTTGCCTGGACGACTACATCCTCGCGCCGGTCGAGGACGGCTTCTTCAAGCTGTTCGACAACGACACCGGCCGTTTCCTCGGCGCGTACGACACGTTCCACCCCGGAGACCTTGGGTTCGCTCACGACGCGGTGGCCGGGATCGCCGATCCCAAGTCTCACGACATCTTCCTCGAGACGCTTTCGAACAGGCTCGTCCGGCTGTCGCTCCCCGACCTCGTTCCTCGCTGGCAGCACTTCGAGGATGGGGGGACGCTCTCGATCTGCGAGGACCGGCTGGACAGGTCCACATGCTCGGTCCTGCCCACCACCGAGGGCGGGAAGCAGGACGGCCCGATCGGCGGCTCCGTCTTCGGCGGGAACAGCGCGCTCGACTACCAGAGGCGGGTCCTCGCCAGCCCGAACGAGGACGGGCACCTCTACATCTGGAAGGGCATCGACGTCAGGGGTCAGAACCCGACGCTTGTTGCGAAGGTGCCCACAGGGCTGAACCCCCACTCGAAGTCGAACCCGAAGCCGAACTCGATCTCCCACTACCTGCCACGGGACGGGAAGAACCCCCCCTGGCAGCACCGGACCTCCGTCATCGCGACCGTGGTGATGGGCGGCGGCATCATCTACTTCCCTGCCACATGGGAGCACGCGATGTACGGCGTGCAGTACCTGCAGAACGGCAGGCTCATGGCGAAACCCAAGATCGTGTTCCGTTACGAGGTCATGTGGGACGACACGTTCCGCTACCCGCCGTTCGGCGACACGTTCGATAAGCCGATCGTCGACATCGACCTGCTCCTCATGGGAGGACCGGCCGTGACGGACGGCCACCTCTACTTCGTGGCGAACGACGGAAGCGTGTACGCGTTCGACCTGCACAACCCGACGGCCGACACCCAGCGGAACCTCGCGATCCTCGGCTCGGGGATCGTGCCGTTCCTGCCCACGTGGGACGAGCCCCTCGGCAGCTTCGACCGCGTCTGGACCACCGCGGACTGGTACAAGAACCAGGTCGCCCCGAGCGAGGGCTGGCGGCTCCCGGCCCCCGGCCAGATCGCCCCGTTCGGCCTGCCGGTCGCTCTGTTCGGGTGGTGGCTCAGGCGAAGATCGCGCCGCCGCGGATCGAGCGTGAAGACCGGCGGCCATTGGGAGGGCACCGAATGGCCGTAACGACGCGACCGAAGGCCCTCGCGCTGGATGACGTCAGGGTCGTCCGCTTCCCGTGGCGGAAGCTCCTCATCGGCGTCGCCGTCTTCTTCGGCCTCGTGGCGAGCGGCTTCGTGGTCACCAACACCTACGCGACGCTGGCGCAGCAGAGCCTCGAGACCGAGTGGGCCGGGATCGTGGCGAGCGGCGGGTCACCGGCTCCCATCGTTGGAGAGCCCGTGGCCAAGATAGTGATCCCTCGTATAGGGCTGGAGCGGGTCGTGCTCGAGGGCGAGGATCGCGGGGTCCTGAGAAAGGCCCCGGCCCATGCGCCCGGAACCCCCCTCCCGGGCGGCGCCGGAAACTCGGTGATCCGTGGTCACCGGCTGCTGTGGTCCGGCCCGTTCCGCGACCTCGACAAGCTCGGCCTCGGCTCGGAGATCCACGTGCAAACGGTCGAGGGGACGGCCGTCTACCTGGTGGCCGGGATCTTCCGCCAGGACGGCCGGCGTGTCGACATGTTCGAGGACACGACGTTGCCATACCTGACGCTGGTTACCAGCGACCCACCACTCAAGGCCGACGGAACCCTCGTGGTTCGAGCGGCGATGGTAGAACGGGACGGGGTGCCGATCTGATCGAGACCAGTGGTCTTCGCGGGCCGCTCCTGGCGTGGCCGGGACGGATCGAGACGAGCGGGACGGTCAAGCGCCGCATGCTGCTGGTCGCCTCCGTCTTCGCGATCGCCGTGTCGGGCGTCTACACCGTTGACGCGATCGGCAAGACCACGCCGTGGACGCCGCAGCAACAACAGGACATGGCCGGGCTGCCGAACCCGCCCGCGCAGTACGCGCCCATGGAGGACGGCCGGCTGCGCCAGCTCTCGCCCGAGGAGTACGCGCAGCTCCAGGAGATCCGCTCACTCGTCGAGCGGTTCCCCGTCCCGGACGAGTTCGCAAACATCAAGAACCCAGCGCAGCGAGGGGGAGGCTGATGAGGCGGAAGAAGCGCACCACACGCACGCCCCTGACGAACCGGCCGTTGTCCGAGGCCGACCAGCGCCGCTATCCGTACGACCACGACGAGCACGGCGCCCTCCACGAGGAGGACGCATCCAGCGCGGGCATCGACACCCCGATGAACCGCCGCGAGTTCCTCGGGGTTGCCGGCAAGCTCGGGCTGTCGGGGTTCGCCGTCTCCACGCTGTACCCGACATTCCTCGCCTCGTGCGGGAAGACGCTCGAGACCGCAACCACCGAAGGGTTCGGCGAGTCGGCCGCGACCGGCGACACGATCAACATCGGCGTGATCTCGATCTACTCGGGCGTCGGCGCCTTCGTGGGTCAGCTCGTCAAGCACGGGGCCGAGCTCGCCGTGGATCAGATCAACAAGCACGGCATCAATATCCCGAGAGCCGAAGCGGGATCCCTCTTCCCATCCTTCGAGAAGTACGAGCAGCAGACGAACGGAGGCATCCTGGGCGGCAAGAAGATCACGCTGATCCAGCGTGACGACAACCTGTCTGCTCAGGTTGCGGTCCAGGCGATCACCGAGATGAAGACGAAATACGACATACAGGGTGTCATCTTCGGCGGACTGCTCGACGACATCTTCGCGTGCAAGAAGGTCGTGCAGCAGTACAACCTCCCGGCCATCGCCTGCTACTCGGACCTATTCAGCACGAACAGCCTGTTCCCGCAGTCCGACTACAAGCAGTGCTTCCAGATCTTCCCGCCGGACATCTGGGCGTGCCAGGTCCTCGCCGACTACGCGATCAACGACCGGGGCTACTCGAGCTTCGCGTTCATCGGCGACAACACGGCGATCGGTAACCAGGGGAAGCGAATGGTCGAGCAGGCGCTCGGCGAGCACGGCGCGGGCCTCGCGGCCGCCGAGCAGTACAACGTCGGCGACACCGACATGACCGCGCAGATGCTGCGCATCCGCGGCACCGGCTGCCACGGCCTGTTCCTGTGGGGGCTCGCCGGGGACACGGCACACGGCCTCCAGAACATCGACGCGATCGGCGGCGGGTACATCGATCGCGACGCGGCACGGAGCGGAGGCTGGCACCCGCAGATCCTCGGCTTCCCCGGAGGCGCCGCCGAGCGAACGTTCGCCGAGCTGGCCGGGCCCTCGGCGAAGACCGGCACGGTCTCGACCTGGTACGTGGGCGGGATCGGCTACCTGCCTCAATTCCAGGGAGCGGTCGAGGTCTTCCGGGACAGGTGGGGAGCGACGCCGACCGGAGGCGAGAACAACCCCGCCGACTCCGTCTACCTGCTGGCGAAGGCATTCCACGACGCCGGCGGGACGGACCCGGCGAAGGTCATCGACACGCTCGAGCACACCAGCATCAACTTCTCGTCCGTGACCCCGCACGCGTTCGCCCCCGACCGCCACATCTCATTGACGGTCGAGGACATCGTCGGCATCACACTGGAGCGCGGCAGCGCGGCGAGCACGCAGCCCTCCTACGAGCTCGGTACGGAGTACGAGGTCTTCCACCCGCCGGGCTACATCGGACCCACGCACTTCGTGAGGCCGAACCTGGAGAACAACGTGAAGAAGTACCCCGATCTCATGAAGATCTTCTACGAGGAGGGGTACGGCACGCAGTGCACCAAGGTCCCCGACAAGTCCGTTCCTTGGGGCTTCCGCCTCACGAACGACTGCAAGATCCACTAGCCATGGACATCATCCTGCAGGCGCTGATCTCGGGGCTCCTTCAGGGCAGCGTCTACGCCATGCTCGCCGTCGCGTTCTCGATCATCTACATGACCACTAGGACGATCAACTTCGCGCTCGGCCCGCAGATGCTGATAGCCGCGCTCATCTACTTCACACTCACGTTCGGCGGGGCGCTCGGTGCCGGAGACGGGATCGTTCCCCTGTTCATCGCGCTGCCGATCGCGATCGTGGCATCGGTCCTGATCGGACTGTTGGTGCACACGCTCGGGCTGAGGCCGCTCGGCCAGTTCGACCCGAACAGCAACATCGGCTGGATCCTCACGACGCTCGCGATCGGACTGATACTGGTCGAGGGCGGCCGCCTGATCTTCCACGAGACGAACCGTCCGGTCCCCCCAATCATCGAGACGATCGCGGGCCAGGACTCGATCATCAACATCCCACCGCAGAAGTACCTGATCTTCATCGTGGGCATCGCCCTCGCGATCGCGCTCGAGACGCTCCACCGCAAGACGAAGCTCGGCCGTGGCCTGCGCGCGACGGCCCACGATCGCAACACCGCGTCCCTGATGGGGATCAACACGAACTTCATGATCCTGTACTCGTTCGGGCTCGCCGGGGCGATCGCGGCGGTCGCCGCCTGGCTCCTCATCCCCGTCGTCTTCGTGGACTTCAACGCGCTGGGCACGTTCATCGGCCTGAAAGCGTTCGTCGGGGCGGTGGTCGGGGGCATCGGCTCGACCCGAGGGGCGCTGGTCGGCGGGCTCGTGGTCGGCCTGGCCGAGTCGATGACCGTCGTGTTCCAGGCCCAGCAATGGGGCGACGCGGTCGTGTTCGTGCTGCTGATCCTGATCCTGATGGTCAAGCCGACGGGGATCCTGGGCGAGGCAAGGATCGAGAAGGTCTGATGGGCGACGAATCCGGCGAGCTGTTCGAGGGCATGGATCAGCCGCAGGGGAACGGCGACTCGCAAGCTCCGGGCCGCCACCGCCCTCCCGGGTTCATGGACAGGCTCCGCGCGGCGAACCAGGAGGCGCGGAGGGAGAGGGACCGCCGGCGCACGATCCGGCTCATGCAGAAGCTCGGCCCCGATGCGCCGGGACTCACCGCGGCCGCCGGTGCGGGCAAGCCGCCGGAAGGTGACGGTGACGGGCAGAAGGCACTGGAAAGCGCGGAGCGGTGGGAGGACGCGGCGGTCCCCAAGCCGTTCCGCCCGGGGAGCCTGATCAGGCCGGGGATCCTCATCGGCGCCCTGTTCATCCTCGGGCTGGTGCTGTACCCGCTGGGGCTCCTACCCGGCATCAACCCGAGCGCCGACCGCTTCCTCTCGCTCAACGTGATCCTGCAGTACTCGATCATCATCATCGGGCTGAACCTGATCGCCGGGTTCACCGGCCAGCTGTCTCTGGGTCAGTCCATCTTCACGGCGATCGGCGGCTACTCCTCCGCCGTGATCTCCACGAAGCTGATCGAGGGCCACGACGGGCCCTGGGTGGGCCTGATCGCCGCCATCGTGATCTCGGTCGCGATCGGGATCGTCCTGGGTCTGCCGTCGCTTCGCGTCCGCGGGGCCTATCTCGCGATCGTGACGCTCGCGTTCGTGCCGATCTTCGCCAGGATCTTCACCTCGGGTCCGGAGAGCATCTTCGGGGGATCGGCCGGACTCCGCGACCTTCGGACGCCCGTGCCCGACCCCACGCTCGGCGTCCCCGTCGACACCTCCCTGTACCCCCCGTGGGGCGGGGATGCGATGACCCAGATCGACTACTACTTCCTGACGCTGGCGATCTTCCTGGTGCTGTTCCTGGCGATCCGCAACATCGTCCGCTCTCGTTGGGGGCGCGCGTTCACCGCGATCCGGGAGTCCGAGATCGCCGCGAAATCCTCCGGAGTCAACGTGGTTCGCTTCAAGGTCACCGCGTTCGCCATCAGCGCTGGGCTCGCGGGGATCGGCGGATGGCTGTACGTGCACAACACCGGGTTCATCTCACCCCAGTTCCCAACGATCATCCCCGAGTCGTTCAAGTACGTGGTCATGATGATCGTGGGCGGGATGGGAACGCTGTCGGGCCCGTTCGTTGGAGCGGCCGCCATCGAGATAACCCGAACGCTCACGTCGCAGTACCCCGAGTACCAGAACATAATCTTCGGCGCTCTGGCCCTGTTCACCGTAGTCACCGCGCCGAGCGGTCTGGTCGGTGAGTTCAAGAACATCGCCGCTAAGATCCGCCGCAAGGTGGTGGGGGGTCCCAAGCCTTCCGAGTGGATACCGCTCGCACCGGCGATGAAGCGTCCGCAGCCGCGCGACCTGCCCGAGCTCGAGAGCGACGTGATCCTCGAGGCGAAGGAGATGTCGAAGATCTTCGGCGGACTCCGGGCGAACAACAAGATCTCGATCCAGGTGAGGCGCGGAACCGTGCACGCGCTGATCGGTCCCAACGGATCCGGCAAGACGACGTTCATCAACGTCCTCACCGGCGTGTACACGCCCGAGGAGGGCGAGGTTCGCTTCCTGAGCAGACGGATCTCGGGAGAGCCCGCGTACGTCACCGTCGAGATGGGGATGGGCCGCACCTTTCAGAATCTTCAGCTGTGGCGACGCATGACCGTGCTCGACAACGTCATGGTCGGCCTGCACGTCCGTGGGCGCTCGGGCCTGTTCTCGGTCGCCTCGAAGGCGCCCTGGGCGCTCAAGGAAGAGGAGAGGATGCGGCAGCGCGCGCTCGGCCTCCTCGAGTTCGTCGGGCTGCAGCGGTACGCGGACATCTCCGCCGGCCAGCTGCCGTACGGGCCGCAGCGGAGGCTCGAGGTCGCGCGCGCCCTCGCGCTCGATCCCTCGTTCCTGATCCTCGACGAGCCCGCCGCGGGCCTGAACCCCGCGGAGGTCGGTGAGTTCACCGACCTGATCCGGCGCATCAAGGAGACGGGCATCACCGTGTTCCTCATCGAGCACCACATGGACCTGGTCATGGCGGTCGCGGACAGGATCAGCGTGCTCGACTTCGGCGAGAAGATCGCCGACGGCACGCCGCAGGAGGTCGCGAACGACCCGCGCGTTATCGAGGCTTACCTCGGTGCGGAGGACGACGAGAAGAAGCCCAAGAAGGAGAAGGTGAAGACCTAGATGGCTCAGGCGACCCAGGCAGAGCAGCAGCCTCAGCAGGGCGACGGGCAGCCCATGCTGAGGGTCGACGACCTCCACGTGGTCTACGGCAATGTCGAGGTGCTCAAGGGGATCTCGTTCGAGGTTCGTACCGGCGAGGTCGTAGTGATCATCGGCTCGAACGGCGCTGGGAAGACGACGACCCTGAAGACCGTCACGTCCTTGCCGGAGATGCTCAAGTCGGTTCGCGGCAACATCACGTTCGAGGGGACACGAATAGACAGGATGAAGCCCGACAAGATCGCGCGACTCGGGCTGGCGCACGTCCCCGAGGGCCGGCAGGTGTTCCCGGACCAGAGCGTCCGCGACAACCTGCTCCTGGGCGCCTACCAGCGGCGCGACTACGGCGAGATCGGCCGCGACATCGACCGGATGTCCGAGCGCTTCCCGATCCTCGGCGAGCGCAAGAACCAGCCGGCGGGGCTGCTTTCGGGCGGCGAGCAGCAGATGCTCGCGATCGCTCGAGCGCTGATGAGCCAGCCGAAGATGATCCTGTTCGACGAGCCCTCGATGGGTCTCGCGCCTCTGGTCGTGAAGAGGGTGTTCGAGATCATCGAGGAGCTCAAGGAGGAGGGGAAGACGATCCTCCTCGTCGAGCAGATGGCGTTCCAGGCACTCGGCATCGCGGACCGCGCGTACGTGCTCGAGACCGGCGAGATCACCCTCGACGGCACCGGCAGGGCGCTGCTGAACGACGCCCGTGTCAAAGAGGCCTACCTCGGCGCCTGAAAGCGGGGCGCGAGGCTGGCCCCGGAACCTCCTTCTGATCCTGGCCGTCGTGCTCCACGCCGGAGTCGGGTTCATCTATCTCGTGTCGGGGCTCGTGGCGCCGCTGTGGGGAGTCGCGGTGCTGATCGTTCTCTGGCTGGGGATGTCCGTGTTCCTCGTCGGAGCGTTGCGTCGCGGGAAGGTCTGGCACGCGCTCGCCGTGCCGGTCGCCGGAGGCGTCCTGTGGTTCGCGGTCGTCCAGGGCCTCGGAACCCTGTTCGACTGGACCGCCTAGTTCTCGAAGATCTCGCTCGAGACCAGCTTGGCCCGCACGATAAGCCGCTGCGCCGCGCTGCCCGGCGGGTGACACGTCGTTAGCGTGAGGATCGAGCCGTTGCCCGGGTCGAGCACACCGAGATCCGTCGGGGTCGTGATGAAAGGCCTGCCCGTGACCTCGTAGGTGCACCGGCCCACCGGCGTCTCCAGGGTGATCCGGTCCCCGGCCGACAGGTCGTCGATCTCGGCGAACGGTTTGCCGTAGGTCGTCCGGTGGCCGGCGATCGCGGAGTTGCCCTGCTCGCACGGCAATGCCGACTCCTGGTAGTGCCCCGCCCCGGCCTGCAACGCCGAGAGAGTGGTGCCTTCGACGACGATCGTGTCGAGCCCCAGCGCGGGGATCTCGATCCGAGTCAGGGCGTCGCCGGGCTCGACCGTCCGGGTGATGTAGGCCCTCCGGCTCGAGGAGGAGGCGAACTGGTCCTCGAGCTTGCCCTGCCGGTAGTCGGTGTAGAGGTTCGTCAGGAACGGCCACGCGAACAGGAGCGCTCCGCCGAGCAGCATGAGCACCGACAGGACCGCGAGGAACCGCCGCGGCCCGGGGCGTCGTCGCCACGAGTCGACGAGGACCCCCAGAGCGGAACCGACGCGCTTCGCGCCGCGCGGCTCGCCGCCGGGCGCGCGAGAGCCGAGCATGTCCTCGTTGTAAAGGGGGGATCTGTCCGAGCTCACGACACCTCGGTTGGAGCTATGCCCGCTGCAGGTACCTCCGCAGCCCGTAGCCGATAACGGCGAGCGCAGAGCCTCCCAGGAAGAACGGAAGCAGTCCGCCACCCGTTGGCGCAGTCTGACGATCGACGGTGATCTCGCCGTTGACACCCGCCGTCGACTGTCCGACGGCCAGGGTGATGAGGCCGGGGTTCGCACGGGTCTGGCCGATCAGCTCCACGGAGATACCGGCCGAGATGGCCGAGCCCTGGTCGCCCTCCACCGACTCCTCGAAGTCACCGGCCCTGACGCGAACGAGGAAAGGATCGGCGTCGGGGATCGTCACGGTCTGACCGGGCGCGACCGTCTGTGGGGCCTGGCCGGCGAGCGTGACGGTCGCGGTGGCCGCTCCCCCATCGCACTCGGCGTTGTGGCCGTCCCAAGAGCACTCGACGTCGGACGTTCCGGTGGTGATGTTGATGAGCTGCGAGGGAGTAGCCAGCGAGTTGCACGCCTGCTGGAGCTGGGGGATCGGGATCAGGCCGCAGACGGCCGACAGCCCGCTGATGTCGAGGTCCGCGCTGATGACGATGCCGTCCGACGAGGCGCTGCCCGACACCTTGGTCGGCTTGGGAGCCTCCGCCGACGCCTGCGTCTTCATCTGAGCCACGTTGACCGAGCCGCCCACGGTTCCGATCACCGGCAGAGCCGGCAGGCCGGTGACGTTGATGCTCAGCGCGCCGAACGTCCCCGTGTTCGTGGTGGAGGGCGACTCGTCCGCGGCCTCGGAGGTTGACTTCGCCGAGCCCTGGAGCGCGCCCACCGAGGCCACTGCGGGGACGGCGATGGCGGGGACGGGGCTGTTCACGGTCTTCTCGTCGTCCGGCGGAGCCTCGGTCGAGGCCGTGACGGGCGACTGGTTGAGCACGTTGAGGGCGTCCGCGCGTCCCTTGGCGGACGGGCCGCTGGAGGACACCTCGGCTGTGGTCGCGGCCCCGAAGATGCCTGCCGCGGGAGTGGTCGAGCCCGGAGGCGTGATCGCGAACGTCACGCCGGCCGAGGAAGACGTGGCCGCGTACTTGATCGTGGTGACCGTGGTCGTCTGGGCGCCACCCGGGATGGCCGCACCCGTAGCCAGGGCGAGCGACGCCGCGCTCACCAGAGCGACGCGAGTGAAACCCCTCAACCCCTGTACCTCCTGGACGCGGACCGGGCGCTGCGAACGAGGGAACTTTACCTGAAGGAGGCCCTCTAGCGCTATCACTGAGGGAAGCGCCCTGACCCCTCCAGGGCCAGATGCCCAGGCCAGAGGGGGTTTGACACCCGTGGCCTGGGGCCTGTATATGTATCGACGCGATATATCGACGTGATATATCGAGACCAAGGAGAGCGCGTGCTGGAGCTAGCGGTTCTGGGCCTCCTGAAGGAGCGCTCGATGCACGGATACCAGCTCAAGAAGAGCCTGAGCGACACGCTCGGGCCCTTCTGGCAGGTGTCGTACGGGGCCCTCTACCCCGCCCTCAAGCGCCTCCGGGCGCACGGCGCGGTCGAGCAGGTCTACCCGAAGACGGAGGTCGGCCGGCGCCGCAACGTCTACCGGATCACGAAGGAAGGCGAGCGGCAGTTCGCCGAGCTCCTGACGACCGGGGGCGAGCGCGAGACCGTGGACGACAACGGCTTCCGCGTACGCCTCGCGTTCTTCCGCTACCTGAAGCCCGAGACGCGGATCGGCGTGCTGGAGCGCCGGAAGGCGACGCTCTCCACCCGCCTGACCGAGCTCAAGGATCGGCTGACCGCCTACAGCAAGCCGACCGACGGCTACACGCTCTCGCTGATGCAACACGGGATGGATTCCACCGAGAGGGACATCACGTGGCTCGACGGAATGATCGAGGCGGAACGACGGGCGACCCGCAGTCCTCGTCGAGCCCGCAAGACCACTACAGGAAAGAAGGAGGGAGCTGCATGAGCAAGGTGCGGCTGGGGATAGTTGGGGTTGGTAATTGCGCGTCCGCCCTCGTGCAAGGGCTCTCCTTCTACCGGGACATCGATCCCGTGGAGACCGTGCCGGGCTTGATGCACACGAAGCTCGGCCCTTACCTGCCGTCCGACATCCAGGTCGTGGCGGCGTTCGACGTCGACGGCAAGAAGGTCGGCCGTGACGTCGGTGAGGCGATCTTCGCCGAGCCGAACAACACGATCCGTTTCGCGGACGACGTCCCCCCGACCGGGGCGACGGTCCAGCGAGGCCCGACGCTCGACGGCCTGGGCACCTTCTACCGCGAGGAGATCCAGGAGTCGGACGAGCCGCCCGTGGACATCGCCTCGGCCCTGCGCGAGGCGCAGGTCGATGTGCTCGTCAGCTACCTGCCGGTGGGGAGCGAGGACGCGGCTCGGCACTACGCCGCCGCCGCGCTCGAGGCCGGCGTCGCGTTCGTCAACTGCATGCCCGCCTTCATCGCCTCCGACAGGGCTTGGGCACAGAGGTTCGCCGACGCCGGCGTCCCGATAGTCGGCGACGACATCAAGTCCCAGCTCGGCGCGACGATCACGCACCGCGTCCTCGCGAAGCTGTTCGAGGACCGCGGCGTCAAGCTCGACCACACCTCGCAGCTGAACTTCGGCGGGAACATGGACTTCAAAAACATGCTCGAGCGCGAGCGCCTGAAGTCCAAGAAGATCTCGAAAACCCAGTCGGTGACCTCGCAGCTGCGCGACGGCATCGACAAGGACGACATCCACATCGGGCCGTCCGACTACGTGCCGTGGCTCCAGGACCGCAAGTGGGCGCACATCCGCCTCGAGGGGCGCGAGTTCGGGAACGTCCCGATGTCGATCGAGCTGAAGCTCGAGGTCTGGGACTCGCCGAACTCGGGTGGGATCGTCATCGACGCTGTGCGCTGCGCCAAGCTCGCCATGGACCGCAAGATCGGCGGACCGCTGATCGCGCCGTCGGCGTACTTCATGAAGTCGCCGCCGGTCCAGTTCTCGGACGACCAGGCCAGGGAGATGGTGGCGGAGTTCGTCCGGGGCAACGGCGCCGTGGCGGAGCAGGACTGGTCGCGCTTCGTCGAGGCGTTCCAGTCGCGGACCCACAGCTGAGCCGGGTTACGCTCGGCGGGTGACCGCCGGCGGATCCAAGAAGTACCCGGGCCTTCGCGACCTCGCGTCTCATCCGAGGTTCCGCAGGCTGATCGGCGCTCAGGCCTTCTCGCAGGCGGGGGACGGCCTGTACCAGATCGCGATCGCCTCGTTCCTGATCTTCTCGGTCGAGGCAGCCCGCACGCCGGGCCAGGTGACGAAGATCCTGGCCGTCACGACGATCCCGTTCTCGATCGTGGGGCCGTTCACGGGCCCGTTCATCGACAGGTTCTCTCGCCGGTCCGTGCTCGTCGGGTCGAAGATCGCCATGGTCATCCTGACCCTGGCCATCATCCCCGCCCGGGAGGTCTCCGAGGGCCTGGTCCTTGCCCTCGTCGTGGCCGACGTCTCGGTCAACCGCTTCTGGCACGCCGCGAAGAACGCGGTCCTTCCGTCCCTGGTCCCTCAGCCGAGGTACCTGCTGGCCAACGCGGTCTCGACGACCACCGGCATGGTGGCCTCGCTGGGCGGGGCGGTGATCGGAGGGCCGATAGTCGACGCCACCACCCCGATAGCCGGCCTCGTCGCCGGCGCCGCGTGCATGGCGATCTCGGCGTACCTGGTCGCCGGGATACCGCTTCCCGCGGGCGAGAAGCGCGGACTCTCCGGGATCCTGTCCGAGCTCCGAGAGAACCTGCGCGACGTTCGCGACGGGCTCCGGACGCTGCGCGCCAGCCGCCAGGCCTCTTACGGCGTGACTTCCGTCTGGGCGATGCGGTTCCTTCTCGGGTTCGTGATGCTCGCTTCCCTGGTACTGCTGCGCGAGCGGTTCGACATACAGGCGACCGGCTTCTCGCTGGTGTTCGCGGCACTGGCCATCGGCGGCTTTGCGGGCGCTCTCCTGGTGCCGATCGTCGCGAAGCGTCTCGGGTACAAGGCCATGGCGCCGGTGGCCATGGTTCTGGCCGCGGTCGCCGCGATGGTCGGAGGTCCCATCCCATCGCTCTACGCGCTGCTGCCGACGGTTCTCATCGGGGGGATAGCGATGTCCCTCGCAAAGATCGCTTCCGACACGCTCATCCAGAACGCGATCGAGGACCGGTTCCGTGGCCGGGCGTTCGCCGTGTACGAGCTCGGGTACAACGGCGCGTTCGTCGTCGCGGGACTGATCCCAACGGCTCTTCGCCCGGTGCTCGGCGACGTCGGGGTGATCATGCTGACCGGAGCGCTGGCGCTGGTGACCGCCGCGGTGCTCTACCGTCGAGCATCTCGCATCCCCGAGCAGATCGAGGTTCATTCCTACGCCGGCTCGCGTGGCGACGAGACCCCTAGAGAGGTGGTCATCGCCGGTGAGACATTCGCCGTCGAGGAGGTTGAGCGCTCCTGGCATGAGGAGAGGAACGGCAAGCGCTTCCGCGTCTTCCGGCTTCGGCTTTCGGGAGGACGGCGCGTACAGGTCTCCCTGAGTGAGACCTGGCAGCTCGACAGCCGCGGCTAGCGGACCACCCCGAAGCGAGGGCTGTACCGAACTCGCACCACGCCCTCGATCGCGACGCGCGCGACGGTTCCGAAAGACCGCCCGTCCGTGCTGGCGTCGCTGTTGTCGCCCTCGACCAGGTACTCGTCCGGGCCTAGCGTTCGGCCGTCAACCACGTCGCCGGGTATGGCCGAGACGCGCTTGACCAGGTCCATCGAGTCCTCGGGGTGACGAAGTACCACCACCCTGCCGCGACCGATAGCTCCCGCGCGTGTCGCGATGAGCCAGTCCCCTGGTCTGAGGGTCGGCTCCATGCTCGAGCCGGCGACCTCGACTCGAAAGGGCCTGAGGAATGCGGCCGCCGCCCCGACGCTTACCAGAATCAGCCAGCGAGTGCGTCCACTCACCCCGTCAACGTAGCCCCTGACGCGACTCCGTGCGTTGGTGGTAGCGTGACCGAAGCTACCCCTAACGAAGGAGGAGACATGCTCAACCTGCTACGTCCTCGCAGAGTCGTGCACGCGCACTGCGACCTGCCATGTGGTGTGTACGACCCCGCGCAAGCGCGGATCGAGGCCGAGTCCGTCATGGGGATCCAGAAGAAGTACCAGGACGCCGAGAACCAGAAGAAGCCCACCGAGACGGCGGACGAGTTCAAGTCACGCGCGCTGTCCATAAAGGAGCAGCGGGCGAACCTGGTCAAGGAGCACCTGTGGGTGCTCTGGACCGACTACTTCAAGCCCGAGCACCTGGACAACCACCCGGGTCTGCACGAGACGTTCTGGAAGGCGACGAAGCTAGCCGGCGACGCGAAGAAGTCGCAGGACCCGAGCCAGGGGCAGCAGCTGCTGGACGCGATCGCCGAGATCGACTCGATCTTCCAGGAGACGAAGAAGGGCTAGTGGCGACCCGCGCTCAGCGGGACCCGCCCTTGCGCCCGATCGTGCGGTAGAACTCCGGCCCGTACCGCTCCTTGGTGGTCAGGCCGCCTTTCTTCCCGCCCTTCCTCCCGATCTCCTGGAAGAAGTCGGGCCCATATCGCTTCTTGGTGGTCAGGCCGCCCTTGCGGCCGGCATCTGCCCTGGTCATGCGCGGTTCCGGGTCGGGCAAGTGGGAAACACCCCCTGGTCGTCGAGATGTAACCCCTTTCCTTCCCAGGCCACCCGTCGGCCAAACCGCGGAACTCAGGCCGAGGGGCAATGGGGCCGATGAATAGGTACGTATGTCCGCTGCGACTTTCCTACGCCACATGGTCGAGGCCGGGGCGAGTGACCTTCACCTCAAGGTGGGGCTGCCCCCCACGATCCGGGTGGACGGCGTGCTCGACCAGGCCCCTTTCCCGCCGATGACGACCGCCGACACCGAGAAAGCCGCCAGGGAGATGCTTTCGGAGGCCAAGGCGGTCGAGTTCAAGGCCACGAACGAGGCCGACGTCGGCTACACACTCCCCGGGGTCGGCCGGTTCAGGGTGAACGTCTTCAGGCAGCGCGGTAACGTCAGCCTCGCCATCCGAAGGGTGCGTTCCGACATCCCGACATACGAGGAGCTCCACCTGCCCAAGGCCGTCGGCCTCATGGCCGCGGAGCCCCGAGGTCTCATCTTGATCACCGGGCCCACCGGGACCGGGAAGACGACCACGATCGCCTCGATGATCGGCTGGATCAACGCGAATCGCCGAGCCCACATCGTGACGATCGAGGATCCCATCGAGATCGTGCACGAGGACATGCTCTCGATCGTGGACCAGCGGGAGATCGGGCTCGACACCGACTCGTACCAGAGCGCACTGAAGTACATCGTGCGGCAGGACCCCGACGTCATCTTCGTCGGCGAGATCCGCGACCCCGAGACGGTCAAGGCGGCCCTTCAGGCGGCCGAGACAGGCCACCTGGTGATCGCGACGCTGCACACGCTCGATGCGACCGAGACGATCAACCGCTGCATCGACCTGTTCCCCGCCGAGATGCAGCGCCAGGTTCGCGTCTCCCTGGCCGCGAGCCTCCGGGGCGTGATGTCGCAGCGGCTGCTGCCTCGCGCCGATGGCAAAGGACGAGTCCCAGCGGTCGAGGTCCTGATCAACACCGGCCGCGTGGCCGAGAGGATCTTGAACCCCGAGCTGACCAACACCATCGTCGACGTGATCGGCGACGGCGACTTCTACGGCATGCAACTCTTCGACCAGGCGCTAGTCAAGCTCGTCGCCGACGGGCTCGTCACGGTGGACGCTGCGGCCGACACGGCTTCCAGCCGCCACGACTTCCTGCTCGCGCTGAAGCAGGCTCAGCTGCTGGACGTTCGCACCGAGCACGAGCACGAGCGCATCTAGCGCGCCTCCATCTCCGCGAGCCTTGCCGCCTCCTCGAACGGGTGACCCCTGTACCCCGTGAACACCCAGATCAGCACGTACAGCGGTATGTACAGAGGCCCGAGCCGCTCGTACTGGCGCACGTGGTGAAGCTCGTGAACCAATAGGGATCCCTGCACGGGGCTGTTCGACAACACGACATGACCGTAGGTGATAGCAGCGCGCCGGAAGAGCGCGATTAGCCAGATGAAGCCGCGTCTGTCCGCGTCGAAGACGAGGATCCCGTCCTGCGTGCGCGGTCTCTGGAAAGACAACAGTCCGAAGAGGATCCCGAGGATCGTGTTCGGTGACGCCCACACGTAGGCGAGAACGCGAAGAAGGGGCATTCGGAGCCTAGGGTATCCTCCAGCGGTGGCCCCTCCCGAAGAAGGTTCACCCACCGCAGACCTGATCGACGTCCCTCCGCCCGCAGCGGAGCTCGGCCAGCGTTTCGAAAAGGCGGGACACCAGCTGTACCTCGTCGGCGGCGCGGTACGCGACGCCGTTCTCGGGACCATCGGTGACGAGCTCGACTTCACCACCGATGCGCGACCCCCGCAGATCATCGCGATCCTGCAGGGATGGGCGGAATCCCGCTATCTGATCGGCATCGAGTACGGCACCGTCGGCGCGCGCAGAGGCGGGTACACCTTTGAGATCACCACGTTCCGCGAGGACGTGTACCGGGAGGAGTCGAGGAACCCCGTGGTGACGTACGCGAAGGACGTCGAGACCGATCTGTCGCGCCGGGACTTCACGATCAACGCGATGGCGGTGCGTGTCCCCGGCGGCGAGTTCGTCGATCCCCACCGCGGCCTGCTCGACCTCGGCATGAAGAAGCTCAGGACCCCGCTCGACCCCGACACCTCATTCACCGACGACCCGCTGCGCATGCTCCGCGCGGCGCGGTTCGTATCGACGCTGGGCCTCGAGCCGGACCCCGAGCTTCTCGAGTCGATCGGACGTCTACGAGACAGGCTCGAGATCATCTCGCCGGAGCGCATCCGGGACGAGCTGACCAAGCTGCTCCTCGGCGAGCACGTCGACCGGGGGCTCGCGCTGGTGGTCGACACCGGCCTCGCCGAGCAGTTCATACCGGAGCTCCCGGCGCTGAAGCTCGAGCAGGACCCGGTACACCGCCACAAGGATGTCCTGCACCACACGTTCGCGGTCGTCAAACGGACGGAGCCGAAGCGCGTCCTTCGTCTGGCGGCGCTCATGCACGACATCGGCAAACCGGCCACGCGCGAGATCACCCCCGAAGGGGTGCAGTTCCACCACCACGAGGTCGTCGGGGGGCGAATGGCCGAAGAGCGGCTCAGGGCCCTGCGCTATCCCGAGAAGGACGTGCAGGACGTGAAGAATCTGGTCGAGATGCATTTGCGGTTCCACACGTACCGCCTCGGCTGGACCGACGGCGCGCTTCGCCGCTACGTGCGCGACGCCGGCCCACTTCTGGACGACCTCAACCAGCTGACCCGGGCCGACTGCACCACCCAGAACCCGCAGAAGGCCAAGACCCTCACCGCTCTCCAGGACGAGCTCGAGGAGCGGATCGCGCGACTCGCGGAGGACGAGAACCTCGCACGGATCCGCCCGCCGCTCGACGGTACCCAGGTCATGGAGCATCTCGGCGTGCCACCAGGCCCGCTGGTGGGTGAGGCGCTCGCCCATCTCCTCGAGCTGCGGATGGACCGGGGACCGATCTCCCAGGAGGAGGCTCTTCGGCTCCTCGACGAGTGGCGGGAGCAAAAGGGCCTCGAGTAGCCCTGAGCCATGCGGAACAGCGTCGACGTACACAACTTCCTCCTGGAGCGACAGGTTCCACACGAGCTCGTCCCGGTGCGAGGACGGTTCCGCTCCGCCGACAACATCGCCGCGGTGCTCGGGCTCGAGCCCCAACAGGTCGGCAAGGTCGTGATACTCGGGGCGAGCAAGGGCCTGGTGGCGGTGCTGCTTCCCGCGAACAGCGAGCCGGACATGCGGCGGGTCGCGATCGCCGCTCCCACGCCGACGCTTCAGGCGCTGTCCTCGGATGAGATCAGCGACGCGACGCAGTACCTCGCCGAGAGCGTCCCGCCGGTCGGGCTTCCCGAGGGGACGAAGGCGATCATGGATCACGGGCTCGCCGAGCAGGAGATCCTCTACTTCGCGGGTGGCGAGTCCTCGACCCTGCTGAAGATCCGACCCGGTGACCTGCAGAGCGCGTCTGGTGCCAAGGTCGCGAAGGTTGCCAGATGAAGACCCAGTACCAGGTCTCCGCCGGGGGCGTGCTTGTCCGCGATTCCGGCGGCGGTCCGGAGGTGCTTCTCGCGTCGCGGAGGACCCGGCGAGACGAGCTCGTCTGGGGCTTGCCCAAGGGCCTGGTCGAGGATGGCGAGTCGGCGGAGGAGGCGGCGCTTCGCGAGGTTCGGGAGGAGACCGGCTACAGCGGGGAGATCCGGGAGCCACTCGGCGAGGTCTCGTACTGGTACGTGTGGGATGGCGACCGCGTAAGGAAGACGGTCCACTTCTTCCTGATGAAGGACACGGGCGAGGAGCCAGGAGAGCGCGACCAGGAGATGGAGGAGGTTCGGTGGTTCGACCTCACCGAGGCGCAGAGCGTCGCCGGATTCAAGTCCGAGAAGGCGATCCTCAAGAAGGCCACCGAAGCGGTGAGAGCATGAGGCGAGCCCTCTCTCTCCTGTTCCTGCTGCTCGCCGCGACTCCCCCGGCGGCGGTCGCTCAGGAGGAGGGCGGCCCGGTGCGCCTCGTCCTGCTGCAGCAGACCCCATCTGCCACACCGACCGAGCCCTTCCAGATCCGGGTCGGCGCCGTCAACGAGTCACCGGCCGGCTACAGAGACCTGCAGCTGACGGTCGCCGTCTACTCGGCGATCGGGTCTCGCTCGGAGTACGAGCAGACGCTCACGTCGGGGTCCGTCTCGCCTGTGGCAGCGGCGCCGCGCGCGGTGCGCGGGGCGCTCGAGTCCGGTGACGGGCGCTCCTTCCCTCCGATCGAGCTCGGACTGGACGACCTGACGGTCAACGCGCTGTACCCGGTGACCGTTGAGCTCCGCGCCGACGGCGGGGTCACTCCCCTCGCCGTGCTGCGGACATCTGTGGTCTTCATAGCGACCCCGCCGGAAGTTCCGCTCAACGTCTCACTCTCGTTCGTCATCGACGAGCCGATCCGCATGCGTCCGGACGGCGTGCTGCTCGACGACTCTCTGGAACGCTCGCTGGCCCCCGGAGGGAAGGTCGCGAACATCGTCGCGGCTCTCGAGGCAGCACCGGTGCCCGTAACCCTCGCATTCTCACCGTTACTGCTCGAGGAGGTAAGGCGGATGGGCGAGGGGTACCGGATACAGGAAGCTGGAGCGATCAGGCAGGTGGCGGCCGGCCAGGCGGGGGCCATCGCGGCGGCCGAGATGCTCGAGCGCCTCAAGGCTGTGGTGCGCCACGCTGGAACGGAAGTGGTGGCGCTCCCCTACGCCTCTCCGTCCATCCCCGCGCTGGCCGAGGCCGGCCTCGGGACCGACCTTCGCACGCACATCGATCGCGGGAGGGCCGTGGTTAAGAACGTGCTCGGCATCGAGCCTTCCCAGACCATCTTCCGTCCGCCGGGGTCGGCCCTGTCCGAAACGTCCCTTGACCTGCTGACCCTCCTGCTCGCGGCGGACGGCCAGACCGAGGCGCTCCTGGTGGACCCGGAGGTCCTTCAGCCGCCGGTCGGGCTCACGCTCTCCCCGCCGGCAGTCGCAGCGCTTCGCACGTCCGGCGGGGAGCTGCCGGCCATCGCGCCGGATCCGATCCTTGAGGAGCGCACCGACGCGCTTCCGGCCAACCCGGCGCTCGCGGCGATGCGGACGCTCGGCGAGCTCTCCGCTCTCTACTTCGAGCAGCCGAGCCTGGATCGTGGCGCGGCCATCGTCTTCTCGGAGGACGAGACGCCCCAGCCGGAGCTGCTGAACACGCTCCTTCGCGGCCTCGTGCCTCGGCCGGGCACATCATGGCTGCGGCCGATGAGCGCGACACGCGTGCTGTTCGCCGAGACCTCGGAGGAGGATCCACCGCTTCAGGAGCGACTCCTGCAGCAGTCCTCGCGATCGGCTTCGGTTCCCGACAGCGTCGTTGCGGCGGTCGACCTCGCCGAGGAGACGGTCGGGCGCCTCGAGTCGGTCGAAGCTCCGGCGGATCTGGTGGAGCAGCTCCACCGCCGGGTTCTTCTGAGCGAGTCCCGGTACCTACTCGGGCGAGAGGACCTCGCGCTGGCGTTCCTCGACTCCGCCACGCGGATCGTGGAGTCGGAGTTCGAGAAGATCCGCCCGCCCGATGAGAGCACGAAGATCACACTCACGTCCCGTGGTGGAGTGATACCGCTGACGATCCGCAACGACGCCGGCTATCCCGTGCACGTGCGCGTCGCGCTCCGAGCATCTCGCCTCGAGTTCCTGGAGGGCGCCAGCAGGGAGGTCACGCTCGAGCCACCCGGTGAGGCCTTCTCGTTCCCGGTGCGCGCACAGACGACGGGTCGCTTCGCCGTTCGCGTCGAGGTGCAGACCCCCGACCGGATCCCGATCGCCTCCTCGACCATCGCGGTCCGGTCGACCGCGTACAACAGGGTGGCGCTGATCCTGACGATCGGAGCTGCGGTGTTCCTGGCGCTGTGGTGGGGAAGGAGGTTCCTGCCTCGCCGGAGGGCCTGAGCTCCGGGGATGCACGGCTCGTGCGCGCGACCGCGGGCATGGCGGTCGGCACGACGCTGTCGAGACTCACGGGGTTCCTGAGGGTTGCAGCGATGGCCTTCGCGCTGGGCGTCGCCGAGACGCGGCTGGCCGACTCCTACAACGTCGCCAACAACATCCCGAACATCGTCTACGAGCTGATACTCGGCGGGATCCTCACCTCGGTATTCGTGCCGATCTTCGTCCGCCAGCTCACCAAGCGATCCCGCGAAGAGGCGTGGCAGTCGGCTCAGGCAGTCCTCACCGTGACGTTCCTCGTGCTGGCCGTTGTGACGGTGGTCGGCATCCTGGCCGCGCCGTGGATCGTGCGTCTGTACACGGCGAGGATCCCGGGCGTCGAGCAGCGCGCCGCCGTACAGGAGCTGGCCACGCTCTTCCTGCGCTTCTTCATGCCGCAGATACTTCTCTACGGGGTCGGCGCCGTGGCCACGGGGCTGCTGAATGCGCACAAGCGGTTCCAGGCGCCGATGTTCGCGCCGATCCTCAACAACCTGATCGTCATCGCGACCTTCCTGACGTTCGCGTTCATGCCCGGACCGTCCCAACCAGGGCCCGAGACCATCACTTTCGCGCAGAAGCTCGTGCTCGGCGCCGGCACCACTCTCGGCGTGGTCGGGATGACACTGGCCCTGTGGCCGTCGCTTCGAAAGATCGGGTTCAGATGGCGATGGCGTCCCGAACTGCGCAACGAGGCCGTGCGCTCGCTCGTGCGGCTGTCGGGGTGGGCCGTGCTGTACGTCGCCCTGAACCAGCTCGGGCTCCTGGTCGTCATAGTCCTCGCCGGCGAGGTCACCGGCGGCTACACCGCCTACCAGGCGGCGTTCATCTTCTTCCAGCTCCCGCACGCGATCTTCTCGGTCTCGATCATGACCGCGCTGCTCCCGACGCTCTCCGAGAGCTGGATCCGGGAGGACCGCGATGGGTTCCGCTCGAACCTGGCAAGGGGCATACGAGCCTCGGCGTTCGTGGTCCTGCCCGCCGCCGCGGGCTACCTCGTCCTCGCACGTCCGATCGTTCGACTCCTCCTCGAACACGGCGTTGCCGGGGCAGAGTCCTCCCTGCTCGTCTCGAAGGTGCTCGTCTATTTCGCGATCGGCCTGTTCTCCTTCTCGGCGTTCATGCTGTTCCTGCGCGCCTTCTTCGCGATGGACGACACTCGCACGCCGGCCCTCATCAACGTGTTCGCGGTGGGAGTCAACACGGCAGCGAACCTGATCCTCTTCCCGGCGCTCGGCGTGCCGGGCCTGGCGCTCGGCCACGCGATCGCCTACACGTTCGCCGCCACCACTGCCGCTGTGATTTTGAGGCGGCGGATCGGGGGACTCGAGGGTCGCTCGCTGGCGAGAAGCATGTCCAGGATCGTCTTGGCGGCGGCCGCCACGGGAGGCGCCTCCTGGCTCGCCGTTCACGCGCTGAGCGCCGCGGTGAGCGCGGAAACTTTCGCGGGACAGCTGACCCAAGTCGGGGTTGGGGTGGGGGTCGGACTGCTAACCTTCGTCCTGGCGGCCCTGGTGTTGAGGATCGAGGAGTTCGACTTGGTGAAGCGGACCCTGTTGGCACGTTCCCGCAAATGACGACTTCCCGCCGCCTCGGCGATCAGCGTGGAGTCGTCGGCATCTCCCTTGTCCGATGGGGGATCGTACTCGTCCTCCTCGGCCTGGTCCTTATCGAGGGTGGCAGCATCATCTTCACGACGATCGGGCTGCAGAACGCGGCCGACGTGGCCGGGATCGATGCTGCCGACACCTGGGCGAAGACCGGAAACCTCGACGCCTCCAGGCAGGCCGCGCTGCTTGCGCTGCGCTCCCGCGATCAGGACGCGGCTCGCATCCCCCGCAACTCCTTCGAGGCCGATGGAGCACCCACGTTCGAGGTCCGGTTCGAGGTCGTGAAGCAGGCCCGCACCCTGGTCGTTCAGCACATCGGGTTCCTCGAGGATCTCGCCGAAGTCAGCATCGATGTCGAGGCGCGGCCCATCGAAACCGACGTCTGATCCGGTTGACCAGCGCCATCCGTAGACTTGTCGCGGTGGATGCCGAACGACCACATCTGAAGAGTCTTCGTCTGGCCGATCGCTACGTCCTGGAGGAGCAGCTTGCCTCAGGGGGCATGGGCTCGCTCTGGATCGCGCGTGACGACCTGCTTGGACGTCCCGTCGCCGTCAAGGTGCTGCACGAGCACCTCGCTCGAGACCGTGCCCTCCTCGAGCGCTTCCGCTTGGAGGCGGTGTCGGCGGCACGTCTGTCCCACCCGGCAGTGGTTCGAGTCTTCGACACCGGCGTCGACGAAGGCGCCTGCTACATAGTGATGGAGCTCGTCGACGGATCGACTCTGAGGGAGCTGCTCTCAGACGGGGCTCTTCCGCCCGGCGAGGCCGCCCGGATCCTGCGCGGCGTGCTTCAGGCGCTCGCCCACGCGCATCGAGAAGGAGTGATCCACGGGGACGTGAAGCCGGGCAACATCCTCGTTGGACACGACGGGATGGTGAAGCTCGCCGACTTCGGCATCGCGAAGGCAGCATTCGCCCAGCACGACGCCACGACAACGGGCGACCTGCTCGGAACCTCCCGCTATCTGTCGCCGGAGCAGGTCGCCGGAGAAGAAGTCGACCACCGCTCGGACCTGTACTCGTCGGGAGTCGTGCTCTATGAGCTGCTGACGGGACGCCCACCCTTCGTGGCGGACTCGCACATCGCGACGGCCACGATGCGGCTCACAAAGGACCCCGCTCCGCCCGGCTCGATCCGCCCCGGCATATCCCGGCAACTCGAATCCGTGGTGATGCGCTCGCTGGCCCGCGAGCCCGACCAGCGGTTCCAGACCGCCGAGGAGATGAGCTCGGCGCTCGATCACGCAACCCCGGCGGCCACACGGGTCAGGGAGGAACCAACCGAAAGGCACCAGCTCGTGGCGCCGCAGCCGAGGCGCTCGATGCTGGGCTCGTGGATGGCGATACCGATCATCCTCGCCGTGATCGCCGCGCTGATCGTGGGCGGCTTCTTCCTGCTGGAGGGCATCGCTCCGGACGAGCCCGGCCAGGGCGAAGAGAGCACTCTCGTTGCAGCGCCCCTCGAGATCAATGCCGTCCGCTCGTATGACCCGGAGGGCTCCGGCGTGCTCGGGGAGCACGACGACAATCTCGGTCAAGCCATCGATGGCGACCCCGCTACTTACTGGTCGACGGAGGGCTACGACCAAGACTTCCCCCTCGTGAAAGCCGGAGTGGGGCTCGTCCTGGATCTCGGGGCCGAGGTTCAGGTCGGACATGTGCGCATCCAGACAGACCTTCCGGGCTGGGACTTCAACGTCTACGCGGGGGAATCCCCCGACAGTTTCTCCTTAGCCGAGCCACTGATCGCTTCAGAGCAGACCGCGCTCGAGTCCGAGATATACGATCTCGAGCCGATAGAGACTCGCTACGTGCTGATCTGGATGACGGGCCTGGTTCAGTCGGATAGATACCGGGCACAGATCAATGAGATAGAGCTTCTTTCTCCCGGTGCGTGACGTCCCCGACGACGAGCTGATCCGCAGGCACCTCACGGGTGACCGCGCCGCCTTCGGAGCCCTGGTCGAACGCCACCAGACGCGCGTGTACAACCTCGCGTATCGGATGCTGGGACGCCCCGAGGACGCCGCCGACGCCACGCAGGACGCCTTCGTCACTGCGATGCGGAAGCTCGAGGGTTTCCGAGGTGCCTCCTCGTTCACGACCTGGCTCCATCGCGTCACGGTCAACACGTGCTACGACGCTCTGCGCAAGCGCCAGCGGGAGATCCCCGTCGAGGAGGAGGAACAGACCGACTCGCCCGCGCCGGGTGACGTGGCCGAGGAATCGGCGACCGCCGTGGACGTGCAGCGAGCCCTGCTCGAGGTCCCCGAGGAGTTCCGGGCGGTCCTGATCATGCACGACGTCCAGGGATTGCCCTACGAGGCCATCGCCGAAGCGCTCGGCGCGCCGATCGGAACCGTGAAGTCGCGCCTGCACAGGGGCCGGGTCTCTCTGGCCCGGGCCCTGCGCGGGGAACAACGCGCGGGGTCCCGTGCGTCCAAACAGCGAGGAGCACTGTGAACGAGCATCCCGAAGAGCTTCTGGCCGAGTACGTCGACGACGCGCTCTCCGCGGGCGAACGAGCTCGCGTGGAGGAGCATCTCTCGACGTGCCAGCAGTGCCGCGAGGAAGTGGAGCTTTCCACCTCTGCTCTCGCGATCCTGGCGTCGGTGCCCGAGCTCGAGGCCCCGCCCGGAGTCGCGCTCGCGGTGAGGCGCCGAGAGCGTCAGGCCCCCTCGAGGGTGGTTCGCCTGGTCGCCACCTATGCCGCGGCGGCAGCCCTCGTGGCCGCCGGCGTGGTGGTGCTCGGCAACCTCGGCCAGGGGGATTCCGCGGCCCCCGGAGGTGGTGGAGACGCGGCCACCGGCGAGCGATCTGAGGCCGAAGGCGGAGGCGGCGGGGTGGGTGGCGAGGACCCGGCGACGTCCGGGGAGGTGGCTCAGGACCAGTCGGACGGGCCGGCCCCCGCCCTCGCGGCGACGGGCCCGGTGGTCCCCACTTACGAGGAGTCCGACCGCCGCTACCGGTCGAAAGACCTCGCCCCGCTGGCCCGCAAGCTTCGTGACGATGCGCAGGCTGCGATCGCGGCGGGCCTGTCCCCGACGGCGACGAGCTACTTCGACGGCTTCGACCCCGCGGCCTTCGGCCCCGAAGTCGAGCAGGCCATCCGATGCGTGCTCAACGAGATCCCTCCGAGCCAGCTCGTGGTGCCGTTCCGGATCGAGGCCGCCTCTTTCGAGGGCTCGCCCGCCTACATCGCCGCGTTCCTGCAGGGACCAACTCCTGACGACCCCTACGACCGGATCGTGATCTGGGTCGTCCACCGGGAGAGCTGCAGCCTCCTCTCCCTTGCCACACAGGTCCTGTAGCCGGCCGGAATACCCTCTCGTTGGAACGGTTGGAGGGCATGCGCGACAATGACCGACAACGTGGACGAACGGAACATCGTGATCATCGGCTCGGGCCCGGCGGGGTTCACCGCCGCGCTCTATGCCGCCAGGGCCAACCTCAAGCCGGTCGTGCTCAAGGGCCTCGAGGCCGGCGGCCAGCTCATGCTGACCACCGAGGTCGAGAACTACCCGGGCTTCCCCGAGGGCATCCTCGGACCCGAGCTGATGGAGCTCATGGAGAAGCAGGCGGCTCGATTCGACGCGGAGATGCTCCACCAGGCCGCCACCAAGGTCGACTTCTCCTCCGCGCCATTCGGTATCTGGTCGGGTGACGAGGAGTTCCGCGCCCGCGCCGTGATCATCTCGACCGGCGCCACCGCGCGCATGCTCGGCATCCCCGGCGAGGACCGGCTTCTCGGCCACGGTGTTTCCACGTGCGCCACGTGCGACGGCTTCTTCTTTCGGGAGCTCGAGCTCGTCGTCGTCGGCGGAGGGGACTCGGCGATGGAGGAAGCGCTGTTCCTCACCAGGTTCGCCTCCAAGGTGACCGTGGTTCACCGCCGCGGCGAGCTGCGAGCCTCGAAGATCATGCAGCAGCGCGCCAGAGAGAACGAGAAGATCGACTTCATCTGGGACACGGTCGTCGAGGAGGTGCTCGGCGACAAGACCGTCAGCGGGGTTCGGCTGCGGAACGTGGAGACCGACGAGAAGTCCGACTTCCCGACCAACGGCATGTTCGTGGCCATCGGTCACACGCCCAACACGGCCGTGTTCGCTGACCAGCTCGAGATGACCGACGGCTACATCACGGTGCGCGAGCCGTCGACCGCGACGAACGTGGAAGGCGTGTTCGCGGCGGGCGACGTCGTGGACTTCAACTACCGTCAGGCGATCACCGCAGCCGGGATGGGATGCAAGGCGGCCATGGACGCCGAGCGGTACCTCGAGGCCCTGGGCCACTGAAGCCCAGGCTCCTCCTCGCCCTCCTGGTCACGACGCTCGTCTCGCCGCCACACGCGAGCGCTCAGCCGCCGCAGCTCGTGGCGCCGCCGTCCTACTACAGGCCGGTCGTGGTCGGTGGGTTCACGTTCCCCGTCGCGCGGACGAACTGGCTCTCGGTGATCGAGCACGGCGACGACTGGCACGACCCGAGATTCAGGCTGATCGGCGGCGAGTGGCAGCTGGTCGGCGTGCACGAGGGCAACGACATCACCGCCGAGAAGGGAACGCCGATCCTGTCGGTCACGGCCGGCCACGTGGAGGCCGTCGGATGGACGTTCTACTCGGGCACGCGCGTCGGCGTCCGAGGGGACGACGGCAAGTACTACTTCTACGCGCACATGTCCCGAATCGCCGGCGGGATTAGCGTGGGCACGCCGGTCGGCCCCGGCACGGTCCTCGGTGCGGTCGGCAACACCGGGTACGGTGACCCCGGCCACGAGGACGAGTTCCCTCCCCACCTGCACATCGGCATAGAGGGGCCGAATGGGTGGGAGAACCCGTACCCTTTGGTGCGTAGGCTGTACAGGAGATCGGTCGCGGTCACGACGCGGCGGGAGGCGGAGCTATCGGCTCTCGGCCGCTCGGGTGACCGGGCCGGCTTCGAGAAGGCAGCCCGGAAGCTCTACGAGGACCTCTACGCGCGTATGGAATAGGGGTGCTCGCCAGAGGGTTCCTTTGTTGGAGCACGTTGATGCGAAACGGAGGAAATGAGATGGGTGCTGTAAGCGAAGTCACGGACCAAGAGTTCGAGACCGAGATCCTCAAGTCCGACAAGCCTGTCCTCGTAGACTTCTGGGCCGACTGGTGCGTGCCCTGCCACATGGTCTCGCCCGTGGTCGAGGAGATCGGCATCGACAAGGCAGAGAAGATGCGCGTGGCCAAGCTCAACATCGACGATAACCCCGACACCGCGCAGCGCTACGGGGTCATGAGCATCCCGACTCTGATCCTCTTCGTCGAGGGACAGGAGAAGGCCCGGGTCGTCGGCGCCAAGCCCAAGGAAGCCATCCTCCGGGAGATCCAGGACCACATCCCCGCCTAACCGTTCTCGGTAGGGTCTTACACTTCGCCCGTGCAGCTCATCCGCCGTGGCGACCGCGGCCCTCGTGTGCGTGACGTCCAATCTCGGCTGCTCGGGCTCGGCTTCACGGTCGAGGCCACCGATCTCGAGGGCCACACGTTCGACGAGTCCACCGAGGGCGCGCTGAAGGCGTTCCAGCAGGAGCGCGGCCTCCTGGTCGACGGCGTTGTGGGCCCGAACACCTGGCACGAGCTGATCGAGGCCGGCTACGCGCTGGGCGACCGCATCCTTTATCTGCGCCGGCCGTTCACTCGTGGTGACGACGTACGCGCTCTGCAGCGTCGTCTGAACCTGATCGGGTTCGACCCGGGGCGCGAGGACGGGATCCTCGGAGAGCAGACCGGGAAGGCGATCCTCGACTTCCAGCGCAACGTGGGGCTTCACGCGGACGGCATCGCGGGCGCCACGACGATCCAGGCACTCGACCGGCTGATCGCCGCGCCGGTCACTCGCACGGGGCGCACCTCAGTTCGAGAAACGGAGGGGCTGCGTGCGCCCGGCTCCTCTCTCGCGGGCAGGCGGGTGGCCATCGATGCCGGGCACGGACCCGACGACCCCGGCTTCATCGGCTCCGGAGGCTCTCGGGAGAACGACGTGACATACGACCTCGCGGACGCACTGAAGGACGAGCTGACCGAGAGAGGCGCCGCTCCCCTGATCCTGCGCGTGAGGCAGGAGGACCCCGACCAGTCAGAGCGAGCTGCCCGCGCCAACGAGGCCGACGCCGAGGTGCTGGTATCGATCCACCTCAACGGCCACGACGACGCCGCCGCCGAGGGCTCCTCCTCCTATTACTTCGGCGCGATCGGGGCGGGCTCGGTCGCGGGGCAGGCTCTCGCCGAGCTGGTCCAGGACGAGCTGACCGCGGCGCTCGGCCTTCGTGACGGCCGGGCGCATCCGAAGGCGTTCCCGATACTTCGGGAGACGAGGATGACGGCGATCCAGGTCGAGCCGTGCTTCATCACGAACCCGAAGGAGGAGCTGCTCCTCGGAGAAGAGCCGTTCCGGCGGGAGGTGGCGCGGGCGCTGGCATCCGCGATCGAGCGCTACTTCGCGGGCGGCTCGGTCGAACAGCCGGGCGGCTAGCGCCGGGGGCGCTCACCTAGCCTCGTTAGGAGCCATCCCAGCAGCAGGCCCAGGGAGACCCCTCTCACCGCTCTGCTCCTCTCGGACACGACTCGATCCTACGGGTCCGAGCCCCTCCCCTGCTAACCTGTGGACATGCCCGGCGCAGACGCATTCGCCGACCGCTACGCCAGCCGCGCCGCACACATGACCCAGTCCGAGGTCCGCGCACTGTTCGCCGTCGCCGCACGTCCCGATGTGATCTCGCTGGCCGGCGGCATGCCGTTCGTCCAGGCACTGCCGAACGAGGAAGTCATGGACGTCGTCGCGCAGGTCCTACGGGATCGCTCGGCGATCGCGCTTCAGTACGGCGCGGGCGACGGCCAGGAGGGCCTGCGGATCCGCTTGACGGAGCTGATGGCCGAGGAAGGGATCGCGTCGAGCCCCGACGAGCTCGTCGTGACGGCCGGCGCCCAGCAGGCGCTCGACCTGGTCGCCAAGCTGTTCATCGAGCCGGGAGACACGATCGTTGTGGAGGCGCCCTCCTACGTCGGCGCGCTCTCGGCGTTCTCGGTCTACGAACCGAAGTACCTGCAGATCCCAATGGACCAGGACGGGATCATCGTCGAGAAGCTCGAGGAGGCCCTGAGCGGCGAGCTGAAACCCAAGTTCCTCTACGTCTGCCCCAACTTCCACAACCCCGCCGGCGTGACGATCTCGCTCGAGCGGCGCCACCGGCTCGTCGAGGTATGCAGGGCCGCGGGACTGCCGATCATCGAGGACGACCCCTACGGAATGCTTCGCTTCGACGGCGACCCGCTGCCCTCGCTCCGCTCGCTCGACCCCGAGAACGTGATCTACCTCGGCACTCTCTCCAAGATCTTCTGCCCGGGCATCCGGGTGGGCTGGGCGCTCGCGCAGGGCGGCGTGCTGGAGCGGCTGATCAGGTTCAAGGAGGCCGCGGATCTGTGCTCGTCCAACTTCAACATGCTGGTCGCCGAGCAGTGGCTGTCCGAGCCCGAGCGCTGGAAATCCTCGCTGAAGGGTCTCGTGGAGGTCTACAGGAGCCGGCGCGACACCACCCTCCGCTCGCTCGAGGAGCACTTCCCCGAGGACTCGCACTGGACGCACCCTCAGGGAGGGTTCTACGTGTGGGCCACGGTCCCCGGCGCAGACCTGCGAGCGCTGCTCCCCCAGGCGGTGGAGCGCAAGGTCGCCTATGTGCCCGGCACCGCGTTCTACCCGGACGGGAGAGGGACCGACCAGATGCGCATCGCCTACTGCTACCCGCCGGATGATGCGATAGCGGAGGGCATCAAGCGGATCGGCGGCATGCTCGCCGACCGCGGCTGACCTAAAGGATCAGCTCGACGATCCTGTCGAGGTCCGCCTTGGATCCGAACTCGATGACGATCTTTCCCTTGCGTTTCGCGCGTTGCACCCGCACTCGCGTGCCCAGCGCGTCGCCGAGCGCCTCCTCGATCTGAAGCAGCTTCGCGTCCCTGGCGGGCGGCTCCTTGACGCCGGCCGTTCTCACCGCGGGATGCGCGGAGTAGGTCTTGACCAGCTCCTCCGTTTGTCTGACCGATAGCCCCTCGGCCGCTATGCGCTGTGCGAGCGCTCGCTGGCCTTCCGCATCGTCGAGGGCAAGTAGTGCGCGGCCGTGCGCGGCGGTGATCGCGCCCTCTGCGAGCATCCCCTGAACCTCAGCCGGAAGGTTGAGGAGCCGGATCGTATTCGCGATGTGCGGCCGCGAGTGCCCGAGGCGGCGCGCGAGGTCCTCCTGCGTGACGCCGAGCTCGTCCTGAAGCTCCTGGAACGCCGATGCCTGCTCGAGCGGCGCGAGGTCCTGGCGGTGGATGTTCTCGATCAGCGCTTCGCGCAAGGCCTCGGTGTCGTCGGTCGTCCTGATGATCGCGGGCAGAGTCGCTAGCCCTGCCATCCTTGCCGCGCGAAGCCGCCGCTCCCCCGCCACGAGCTCGTATCCCGACTCATCGACCTTCCTGACGACGATGGGCTGGAGCACCCCGACCTCGCGGATCGATCGCGCGAGCGCCTCGAGCGAATCGTCGCCGAAGACCTGCCGGGGCTGTCTGCGGTTCGGGGCCACCGAGTTGACCGGCACCTCCACGAGCGCGGTCTCGTCGGACGCGCCCGGGATGAGGGCGGACAGCCCCCTTCCGAGGCCTCCTCGTTGAGTGGGCATGCCTACTCCTCCTCCTCCACTTTTCCGTTACCTCCGGCCCAGCCCTCGCCATCCTCGTCGGTGGGCGCATCCATGCGCTCGATCGCGATCACCGCCGGCGGCTCGTGCTCGGGCAGCGGCTCGTCAGTAGCTTCTCGCTTGAGGAACTCCTTGGCGAGCTTCCGGTATGCCTTGGCTCCCTTCGACGAAGGGTCGTACATGGTGATGGGTACGCCGAAGCCGGGAGCCTCTGACAGTCGAACGGTCCTGGGTATGATGGTGTCATACACTCTTGACCCGAAATACCTCTTGACCTCCGTCACCACCTGCTCGGAAAGCTTGGTACGGCTGTCGAACATCGTCATCACGATCCCGGTAAGTCGGAGCTTCGGATTCAGGTTCTGCTGGACCAGGCGGACGTTGCGAAGCAGCTGGCCGAGGCCCTCGAGCGCGTAGTACTCGCACTGGATCGGGACGATGAGCTCGTCGCAGGCGGTCAGTGCGTTGACCGTCAGGAGGCCAAGGGACGGCGGGCAGTCGAGGATGATGAAGTCGTAGCTGGAGATGACTGGCTCGATCGCCTTGGCAAGCCGGGTCTCGCGGGAGATCTGGCCGACCAGCTCGATCTCGGCGCCGGCCAGGTCGATCGTCGACGGGATCGCCCACACCCCCGAGACGACGGTCTCCATGACCGCCTCCTGGGCCGGGACCCCCTGAGACATCACCTGATAGGTCCCGATCTGGCGCCGGCCTGGTTCGATGCCGAGCCCCGTGGAGGCGTTGCCCTGAGGATCCAGATCGACGATCAGAACTCGCTTGCGATTCTCGGCGATCGTGCATCCGAGGTTGACGGCGGTCGTGCTCTTGCCCACCCCGCCCTTCTGGTTCGCGACGGCCACAACCCGGGCTTGGCGGCCGGGATCGGACGGACCCTCAACCTTGGGTTGAGGCTTCGCCCGTTCGATCACGGAACGCAGCATGCACTCATCCTTGTCGCGTCATGATAACGAGCGGGGAGGAACCTGCAACTACGCGCTCCACGAGCACGAGATCGGGGGGCTCGGGCTCGGTTATCGCCTCTGCCGTTCCCTCGGGATCCTCGAGCCCCTCCCCCGCGAAGTAGATCAGCCGGCCCCCGGGCCGCAGGATCGGGACCGCGGCCTGCCAGGACCGCTCCAACGAGGCGAAGGCACGGGTGGCGGCCACGTCGGCCTGGAGATCCACGTCCTCGACACGGGCCTCGCGGATCTCGACATTGCCCAGCCTGAGTCGGTCGACCGCGAGCTCGAGGAATCCGAGGGCGCGGGTCTTCGGCTCGACGAGCACCACGGAGAGCCCGGGGCGAGCGATCGCCAGGACGATCCCCGGCAGGCCGGCCCCGGAGCCGATGTCGACGGCGAGACCGTCGGCCTGAAGGATCAGATTGGCCGCCCGGAGCGAGTCTCGGACATGCCGCTCCCCCAGTCGGTCCGCGTCGGATTCGGCGACCAGCCCCAGCTGCACCGCACGATCGCGGAGCAGCAACTCGAACTCCCGGAGCTGCTTCTCTTGATAGGCGGAGAGCTCGAGTGGCATTGCGAAAACTTACCCCAGAAATGGGCAAAAACATAGCCTGACCTGGGGTTTTGAGTGATCGTTTCTGAGAAACGTTACATGTAGACGAGCAGATTCCGCTCAGCTGGACTTGCTAATTACCACGAAGCGCTCGGGATCCTCTCCCTCGCTGCTGGTCTCGACGCCACCGACTCCGTTGGCCGCGTCGTGGACGATCTTGCGCTCGTAGGCGTTCATCGGCTCCATGCTTTCGGGCCGGCCAGTCCTCTTGACCTTGGCGGCGCTGGAGCGGGCCCTCTCCGCGAGCTGGGAACGGCGGCGCTTGCGATAGTCCTCGATATCCACCATCACGCGGCAACGGCTCTCGGTTTGCCGTTGCACCGCTGAGCGCATGAGCTCCTGAAGCGCGTCGAGCGTCTGACCGTGCCTTCCGATCAGGAGACCGACGCTGTCGTCGTCGTCAACGAGGACGTCCACGTACATGGTGCCGTCCACCACGTCGTGGTCTAGATCCGCGGCCACATCCATCTGCTCGAGCAGCCCCTCCAGGAAGTCCATGGCCATCTCGGCCTGCTCCTCGAGATCGATGCCCTCGTCCTCGTCCTGTACGCGAACGCGGACGATCGCCTCTTGAGATCCGAACCCCAGGAGGCCTCGCTGGGAGTCCTGGACTATCTCGATGGAGGCTTCTTGCTCACTGACCCCGAGCTCCTCGAGGGCAGCCTCAAGAGCCTCTTCAACGCTTGCGGCGCTTCTTTCTACTTCCCGCATTCCGGGCCCCCTGCTGATTCCCCTTCGGCAAGGCGTTCTTGGTCACGCTGCCGTTCGGCTTGCCGTCCCTCGAGCCGTCCTTCGAGCCGTCCTTAGCACCGACCGGCGCTTCTTCGCGACGCCTCAGCATCACGGTCTGCTGCGCGACCTGCCACGCGTTGGTCGTGACCCAATAGACGAGCACGCCGGCTGCGATCTGGAAGGAGATGAATCCGAGGAAGACCGGCATGATCGTAGTGATGATCTTCATCTGCTGAGCCTGGGGACCGGACGACGCCTTCTGCATCTGCTTCTGCTGGAAGAACGTGGTTCCCACCATCAAGGCGACCATGATGAAGTACGGGATGCGTGCTCCACCTCCAATCCCGCATTGCACCTCGGCGGCGCCCTGAGCGACCTGAACGAGGCCCCTACCCGCCGCAGCGGGGGAGCACGCCAGATTCATGCCGAGGAACCGCTCGGCCCCCTCCTTGATCGACTGCACCAGCGCGGACCCGTCGGGCAGGTACTGCGTTCCTCCGCCGTTCGTGAGCACCCGGTAGAGAGCGAAGAAGACCGGGAGCTGAAGCAGCAGCGGGAGGCATCCGCCGAGCGGGTTCACCTGATGCTCCTTGTAGAGCTTCATCAGCTCTTCGTTCAGCTTCTGCCGGTTGCCCTTGTACTTCCTCTGCAGCTCCTTGACCTTGGGCTGGATCTTCTGCATCCCCTGCATCGACCTGGTCTGCTTGATCGTGAGGGGGAGCAGCAGAATACGGACGAAGATCGTCAGCAGGATGATCGCGATGCCGTAGCTCGGGATCAGGTCGTAGAAGAAAGAGAGTATGGATCCGAGTCCACTCAGCAGGCCGTTCCACAGATCGGCCATCAGTCGACCTCGCCTTCACCCTTGTATGACAACATCATCAGAGTCGCGATGGCGTAGGACGTCTTCATACGACGCTCCGAGAACGCCAATTTCCGCGGTGGGGGACCGGGTCCAGGCCGCCGGCGGTGAGAGGACTGCAGCGCGCGACACGCCAGGCGGCCAGCGCCGAGCCCTTGAGCGCGCCGTGCTCACGAATCGCCTCGAGCGCGTAGGCCGAGCAGCTCGGATGGAACCTGCAGCGACCGACCATGAGCCGGCCGAGAGTCACCCTGTACAGGCCGATGAGCCCCATCAGGGCCAGCCGGATCGGGGACGTCAGAAACCAGGTAGCTTGCCGGATCAACGCATCAGCCCTGCATCAGTGAACAGCTCTCGAATCTCCTCGATAAGCTCCGGGGCCTTCGAACCCCCAAGGGGCCCTCGAGCGACGAGGACCAGGTCGAAACCCTCCGCAACCCCTGGCCATAGCGCTCGCCATGCCTCCCGAAGCAAGCGCCGAGCGCGATTGCGGGCGACGGCGCCTCCGACTCGTTTCCCGGTCACCCAGGCCGCCCGAGATAGGCCAGGCCTGAGCGCGACGTACACTATCACCCGTTCGGATCTGTGTGGCGTCCCCTCTCGGAGGGCCCGGCGGATCGCCGGGGCGTCCAATTCAGACGCCGAGCCTGGCGCGGCCCTTCTTGCGCCTGCGACCCAGGATCGCGCGGCCCTGACGGGTCCGCATGCGCGAGCGGAAGCCGTGTGTTTTCTTCCGGCGACGCGTGCTGGGCTGGTAGGTGCGCTTCATGTGAGCAAATAAAGTAACAAAACGCGGCTCGCTTCACGTTCCCGCAGGTCAGTGCCCTTATCCACAGACCGCTTGGATTTGGGGTGCGCAAGCACCGGGTCTATAATCCGTCTCGTACCTCCCTCAGGGGCCGCCTCGAGGCGGCCCTGATTTGCTTCCCCAGCAATTTGCACACCTGTGGAAAAGGGGTGTGGACAAGCGATATGAGCGGGGAAGCCGACGCGATATGGACCCAGGCCGCCGAGCGGATCAAGCAGGAGGTCCCTCTCGGCACGTTCAACCTATGGTTCGCCCACGTTCGGGCCGGGCAGCTCGACCAGAACAGGCTCGAGCTCACCGCTCCCAGCGACTACGTGCGTACCTGGCTATCGCGCAACCACCTCGAACTGATCACCAGGCTCGTCGGCCAGGTGAGCGGCCGTCCGCTGGAAGTTCACCTCGAGGCCGACGAGAGCGAGCCGGAGAGCGCCTCCGCCCCGGAGGCCAAAGAGCCGCAGGAGCCCGACCAGTCTCCGTCGTCCTCGTATCCGACCCGCTACACCTTCGACAACTTCGTGCTCGGGCCCTCGAACAGGTTCGCGCACGCGGCCGCCATGGCCGTCGCCGAGGCTCCGCCCTCGCAGGCCTACAACCCCCTGTTCATCTACGGGGGAGTGGGGCTCGGCAAGACCCACCTGATGTACGGCATCGCGAACCACATGACTCGGCTGACTCCCGGTGTCCGAGCCAAGTACGTGACATCCGAGACCTTCGTCACCGAATTCATCAAGTCGATCCGTGACGGGCAGGGCTACCTCTTCCAGCGAAGGTACCGGGACGTGGATGTGCTGCTGGTCGACGACATCCAGTTCTTGGCCCGGGCGGAGGAGACCCAGACCGAGTTCTTTCACACCTTCAACACGCTTCACGGAGGCGAGCGCCAGATCGTGATCGCGTCTGATCGACCACCCCAGGAGCTCTCCGGCCTGGCCGAGAGGCTCCGCAACCGCTTCCGTTGGGGCTTGATCGTCGACATCCAGCCGCCCAACCTCGAGACGAGGATCGCGATCCTGCAGGCGAAGCTCCTGAGAGACGGCCTGCGCATCCCCGACATTGTCACCCACTTCATCGCGCAGAGGTTCGACGCGAACATCCGAGAGCTCGAGGGTGCGCTTCTGCGAGTGGTGGCTTTCGCGTCCCTGTCTCGCCAGCCGGTCGACCTCGCGCTGGCCGAGAGGGCTCTCGAGGACCTCCTTCCACAGGGAGGCCAGCAGGTGCCCGCAGAGACGATCCTCCTGGAGACCGCCGAATACTTCGGGCTCACGCGAGAAGACCTGGTCTCCAAGAGCAGGTCCCGTCCACTCACCACCGCGAGGCACATGGCCATGTACCTGATGCGGGAGCTCACCGGGCTCTCCCTCATCAAGATCGGGGAGCTCTTCGAGCGCGACCACTCGACGGCACTGCACGGCATCAAGCGAGTCGAGACCCTCATGCCGAACCGCGACACGGTCTACCGCCAGGTGCAGGAGATCACCAAGCGGATAAACACAAAAGCTAGGGCAACAAGGTGAGCAAACTTTGTGGAAGGAATGCGGTCGGACGGGGGAGTGGGTGTGGGCCTGTGCATAACCAACCCTTCATTCCACCAACGGTCCACATGTCAGACCCCACCGCTACGCTGCGGAAAGGGTCGGTTATCAGCTTTTCCCCCGCCCCTACTACTACTACTGGTTCTTAGAGTATGAAGAAGGCAGAAGAAGGGGAGGTGGAGAAGTGAAGTTCAGGTGCGACCGGGACCTTCTGTCGGAGGCCCTCCAGACTGTGCAGCGTGGAGTCTCGACCAGACCTGGGATCCCGGCCCTGACGGGCGTCCTGATGACCATCGATGCCGAGGGACTGGCGCTAACCACGACGGACCTCGAGGTGACCACGGAGGTCCGCGTCCCGATCGAGGCCACCGAGGAGGGGGCCGCGCTCGTTCCCGCCCGCCTGATCGCCGACATGGTCAAGTCGTTGCCGCCGGACGCCGTGGACTTCGAGAGCGACGGCTCGCGGGCGAAGGTGATCTGTCGCAGCTTCGAGGGCACCCTCAGGTGCCTTGCCGCCGAGGACTTTCCCGCCGTCCGGGACGTGGAGGGGATCACCCTGAAGGTCGAGGCCCAGGCCTTCGCGGAGGGTGTCGGTCAGGTTGCGCGGGCGGCCTCGAAGGACGAGGCCAGGCCCGTCCTCACCGGCGTGCTGATGGAGGCGGGGAGGGAGGGGCTGACGATTATCGCCACCGACTCCTACAGGCTGGCCGTCCGTGAGTTCACAGCGTCGGCGGATGGCGAGGCCAAGGCCCTGGTGCCCGAGAGAGCTATATCGGAGGCCGGTCGAGCGGCCGCGGGCCAGGAGAAGGGCGAGGTCGAGCTGATCATCGGGGAGGCTCAGGTGGCCTTCAAGGTCGGAACCCTCCGGATGACGTCGAGGCTGATCGACGGCGAGTTCCCGAATTACCGGCAGCTGCTGCCAGAGCCGGCCGAGAACCGTCTTTCGGCAGGGCGGCAGGAGCTGCTCGAGGCCGTTCGCAGGGTGGGCCTGCTCGCGAGGGAGTCGTCACCGGTGCGGTTCGAGCTCAACGCTCTCGGAGTGCGGCTCACATCTCAGTCCCCGGACCTCGGCGACGCGGTCGAGGCGGTCGAGGCAAAGTACGAGGGCGAGGAGCTTACGGCCGCGTTCAATCCCGGGTACCTCGGTGACGGACTGTCGGCCGCGGTGTCCGATCGGATCACCCTCGAGCTGAGGGATGGGCTCAAGCCGGCGCTCGTTCGCAGTGAGGGGGACGACTCCTTCACGTACCTCGTGATGCCGGTGAGGCTGCCGGCGCCGGTCGGCTAGGGCCGCTGAGGCTCCTCTGGCTGGAGGTTCGGGACTTCCGTAACCACACGGAGACCAAGCTTGATGCTCCAGAAGGGATCCAGGCCCTTGTCGGCCCGAACGCGCAGGGGAAGACGAACCTCCTCGAGGCGGCGCATTACCTGCTCACCCTTCGCTCGACACGCGTCTCGTCGGATCAGCCGCTGGTGCGCGTGGGGGCCGAGAGCGCGTTCCTGCGAGGCGAGGTGGAGACGGCCGCCGGCCGAACCCTTGTCGAGGTCGAGGTTCGCTCATCCGGCGCCAACAGGATCCAGGTCAATCGGAGCGGGGTCCGCAGGAAGCGGGACCTGCGACAGCGGGTGCGTTCGGTGATGTTCATCCCCGAGGACGTCGCCGTGATCCAGGGCGGTCCCGAGGACCGCCGCCGTTTCATGGACGATGCCGTCGAGAGCTTGTGGCCGGTTGAGGAGGCCGCGCGAACGGCCTACGACAAGGCGCTGCGCCAGCGGAACCGGCTGTTGAAGGAGAACGAGGGTCCGGGCGCTCCGGCCGAGCTCGAGGCGTGGGACTCGGAGCTCGCCTCGCACGGCGCGGCCGTGACGGCGGCTCGCAGGAAGGCCCTTGCGTCGGTGGCTCCGAAGGCCGGAGACGAGTTCGAGCGCGTCTCCGGAGAACGGCTGCGCGTGGAATACCGGCCGTCGGTCGACGCCGAGGATGACCTCGAGTCCACGATGCTGAAGATGCTCGCCGAGCGTCGGGAGGACGAGCTCGTCCGGCGAACCACGCTGGTAGGGCCGCATCGCGACGAGCTCGACATCGCGGTGGGGGAGATGAAAGCGCGCCGTTTCGCGTCGCACGGCGAGTCCCTGGCGGGCGCGCTGTGCCTGAGGCTCGGGATCTGGGGCGCGGTTTCGGCGGAGATACACGAGTCCGCCGTGCTTCTGCTCGACGACCCCTTCTCGGGACTCGACCCGGTGCGCCGGAAGAAGCTGGGTGACGGGCTCGCCTCGCGGGGCCAGGTGTTGATCTCGGTGCCCGATCGCGCCCAGGTTCCGGCGGGCGCGAGCGTCTGGGAAGTGGAGGGCGGACGTGCCAGCCCGGAGTGATGAGCCGGCCGGGATTGGCGCGGTGCTCCGGGGATTGCTCGGCGGTCCGAAGCTACGACAGGGCATGGCGCTGGGGCGTTTGTCGCGGGCCTGGAAGACGGTTGTCGGGGATGAGCTTGCCTCCCAGACCGAGCCCCTATCCCTCGATGAGTCCGGTTTGGTGGTCGGAGCGAGCAGTCCGGCGTGGGGTGCCCAGGTCCGTTTCCTGGCCGAAGACATCCGTCATCGAGCCTCCGAAGCGCTCGGCGGCGCGACAATCGGCCCGGTCCGCATTGTGGTCCGTGAACGAACGCAAAACCGCAGGTAAACAGGCCTTTTTTGACCCTCTCGAGGTGACGAAGCAGGGCTCCCGAATGATAGAATCTGTAGTGCGAACCGACCCCTTCCCGGCCCTCTGCGCGGCGTTGTGTCGGTGCGCCGTGGCAGGCTAAATCGGAGGTTCGTTGGCGAATAAGGTTTCCCCCAAGAAGACGACAGCCCGCAAGCCAGTTGCCGGTAAGAAGCCTCGTTACGAGGCCGCGGACATCTCGGTACTCGAAGGTCTCGAGGCCGTCCGGCGCAGGCCGGGCATGTACATCGGCTCGACGGGACCGCGTGGTCTCCACCACCTGGTCTATGAGGTCGTCGACAACGCGATCGACGAGGCTCTCGCCGGGGCCGCCACCAAGATCCTCGTTCGGCTGCTCGCTGACGGCGGAGTGCAGGTCGTGGACGACGGCCGAGGCATCCCCGTCAAGCCCATCCCGAAGTCGAAGGACCGCAGGCCCGCCGTCACCGTCGTCCTGACCACGCTGCACGCCGGCGGGAAGTTCGACGGTAAGTCGTACGCGGTATCCGGAGGTCTGCACGGCGTCGGCGTGTCGGTGGTGAACGCGCTCGCGTCGAAGTTCGAGGTGCAGGTCGCGCGCGACGGAAACGTGTGGACGCAGGCGTTCTCGCGAGGCAAGCCCGTGAACAAGCTCACCAAGGGCGCCGTGAGCAAGAAGACCGGAACGGTTATCTCGTTCTGGCCCGACGCGGAGATCTTCGAGGAGTTGGAGTTCAAGCGCGAGACGCTCGCGGAGCGTCTTCAGGAGCTCGCGTTCCTTACGCGTGGTGTCGAGATCGCGTTCGTCGACGAGCGAGAGCGCCCCGAGTGGCGGCAGGTATACAAGGCCGCCGGCGGTCTCGCGGACTTCGTCAAGCACCTGAACAAGGGCAAGGACGTCCTCAACCAGCGCACCATCCACTTCGAAGCGAAGAAGGAAGAGACCGCCGAGGTCGAAGTGGCCATGCAGTGGAACACCGCGTATTCGGAATCCCTCTACTCGTTCGCCAACACGATCAACACCCACGAAGGCGGAACGCACGAGGAAGGTCTGAAGAAGGCCCTGACGAACGTCATCAACCGCTACGCGCGTGGCAAGAACCTCCTGAAGGAGAAGGACCCGAACCTCGAGGGCGATGACGTCCGCGAGGGCCTGACCGGCATCGTCTCCGTGAAGCTCAAGGAGCCTCAGTTCGAGGGTCAGACGAAGACCAAGCTCGGAAACACCGAGGTCCGCTCGTTCGTGGAGACCGCGGTGAACGAGCACCTGATGGACTGGCTGCAGGAGCACCCGGGCGACGGCAAGCGGATCGTCCAGAAGGGCTCCGAGGCCGCGAAGGCTCGCATGGCCGCGCGTCAGGCTCGCGACCTCGCCAGGCGCAAGGGCCTGCTCGATTCCTCGCTCCCGGGCAAGCTCGCGGACTGCCAGCTCGAGGAGCCGGAGAAGACCGAGCTGTTCATCGTCGAGGGTGACTCGGCGGCCGGGCCGGCCATCCAGGCTCGCGACCCGGCGTACCAGGCCATCCTGCCGATCCGCGGGAAGATCCTGAACGTCGAGAAGGCGCGGCTGCATAAGATCCTCGAGAACAAGGAGATCCAGGCGCTCATTACCGCGATCGGGACCGGGATCGGCGAGGAGTTCGATGTGTCCAAGGCTCGTTACGGCAAGATCGTGGCGCTGACCGATGCCGATGTCGACGGTGCGCACATCCGCACCCTCCTGCTGACGTTCCTGTTCCGGCACATGTACGAGCTGATCGAGCAGGGACACGTGTACATCGCCCAGCCGCCCCTATACCGGATCAACGTGGACGGGAAGCCCGCGTACCTGTGGAGCGACAAGGAGCTCGACGCGCACCGCAAGGAGAACGGGAAGAACGGCAAGAAGGAGATGACCGTCCTGCGCTTCAAGGGACTGGGCGAGATGAATCCCGAGCAGCTCTGGGAGACCGCGATGAACCCGGAGCAACGGACCCTTCTACAGGTCACGATGGAGGACGCCGCCGCCGCCGACCGGATCTTCAGCGTGCTGATGGGCGAGGACGTCGAGTCGCGCCGCGACTTCATCAAGGAGAACGCGAAGGACGTCCGCCTGATCGACGTATGAGGACCCGCTAGACCAATGGGTAAGAGCCGATGGCAGTAGAAGCACTACGTATCGAACCGATCGACATCGAGGAAGAGGTCAAGACCTCGTTCCTCGACTACGCGATGTCGGTCATCGTCTCGCGAGCGCTGCCCGATGTGCGCGACGGCCTGAAGCCGGTCCACCGCCGGATCCTGTGGTCGATGCTCGAGCAAGGCATCAGGCCGGACCGGCCTACCAAGAAGTCCGCCCGCGTCGTCGGCGACGTCATGGGCAAGTACCACCCTCACGGCGACCAGGCGATCTATGACGCCATGGTTCGGATGGCCCAGCCGTGGTCGCTCCGATACCCGCTGATCGACGGGCAGGGCAACTTCGGCTCGATCGAGGGGCACCCGGCCGGCGCGCAGCGTTACACCGAGGCTCGCCTTGGCTCGATGGCGATGGAGCTGCTGCGTGACATCGGCGCGGAGACTGTCGACTTCATCCCGAACTACGACGGCGAGGAGCACGAGCCGGTCGTGCTGCCTGCGAGGTTCCCGAACCTCCTTGTCAACGGCTCGGCTGGGATCGCGGTCGGGATGGCCACGAACATGCCACCCCACAACCTCAGCGAGATCATCGAGGCGGTTGTGGCCACGATCGACGAGCCGAACATCACCTTGCCGAAGCTTCTGAAGATCGTGAAGGGCCCGGACTTCCCAACCGGCGGCGTCGTGATGGGGAAGGACGGCATCAAGGAGTACCTCACTACGGGACGCGGCTCCGTCAAGATGCGCGGCCGGGTCACCATCGAGGAGGACTCGAAGGGGCGCCACAAGCTCGTCATCACCGAGGTCCCGTACCAGGTCAACCCCGCGCGGCTGGCCGAAAAGATCGCCGAGCTCGCGATGGCCCGGCGGCTACCCGAGATCGCCGCGAGCGCCAAGGGCATCCGCAACGAGTCCAGCAACAGGACCGGCATGCGGATCGTGGTCGAGCTGAGCCGCGGAGCGAACCCGCAGATGCTGCTGAACCGCCTGTACAAGATGACCCCGCTTCAGGAGAGCTTCGGGGTCATCAACCTCGCGCTCGTAGACAGCGTGCCGCGCACGCTGGGGCTCCTCGACCTCATCAAGCACTACATCGAGCACCAGGTCGAGGTCGTAACCCGTCGTACGAGGTTCGAGCTTCGCAAGGCGGAGGAGCGCGACCACATCGTCGAAGGCCTGCTGATCGCGCTCACGAACCTCGATGCGGTCATCAAGATAATCAGAGCGTCGGCGGACGCGGACGAAGCCCGCAAGAAGCTGATGTCCCGCTTCAAGCTCAGCGAGATCCAGGCGAACCACATCCTGGACATGCCGCTGCGCAGGCTCACCAAGCTCGAGCGCGAGAAGCTGGAGGAAGAGCACAAGGAGCTGCAGGCGACGATCAAGCGGCTGAAGGCGCTCCTGAAGGACCCGAAGAAGCTCCGCGCACTGATCAAGACCGAGCTCTTGGAGGTCAGGGACAAATTCGCCGACCCCCGCAAGACCGAGATCAAGGCCGACGAGGGGGAGATCGACCTCGAGGACCTCGTCACGGAGCAGGACGTGGTGATCACCGTCTCCCGGACGGGCTACGTGAAGCGTCTCCCGGTGGACACGTATCGCCGGCAGGGGAGGGGCGGCAAGGGCGTGCGCGGCGCCAAGCTCAAGGAGGAGGACGTGATCGCGCAAGCGTTCACCACCACGACCCGGCACTGGCTGCTTTTCTTCACGAGCAGCGGGAAGGTCTACAGGGTCAAGGCTCACGAGATCCCGGAGGGCTCCAGAACCGCCCGCGGGACCTACGCGGCGAACCTCCCCGGCGTCTCGCTGACCAGCGACGAGAAGATCGCCGCGGTCATCCCGCTCAAGGCTTACGACGACGCGAAATACCTCATCTTCGCCACCAAGAACGGGATGGTGAAGAAGACCGCGCTCGCCGAGTACGACTCGCCCAGGACCGGGCTCGCCGCGATCAACCTCAAGAAGAAGGACGAGCTGATCGGGGTCACCCTGACGAACGGCAAGGACGACGTGATCATGGTCTCTCGCGCGGGGCAGGCCGTGCGGTTCGCGGAGAAGCTCGCCCGGCCGATGGGCCGGCAGACGGCCGGTGTCATCGGGATGCGCCTCCGTCCGAAGGACGTGGTGATCTGGATGGGGCTGGCAAGCCAGGGCCAGGAGCTGGTGACGATCACCCAGGGCGGCTACGGGAAGCGAACCGACCTGAAGGAGTACCCCCGCAAGGGCCGAGGGATCCTGGGGGTCGTGACTCACCGGCTCACCGACAAGACCGGCATGGTGGCGGGCGCGTTCGTGGGCTCGAAGGACCAGGACCTGTTCGTCATCTCGTCGACCGGCCTCGTCGTGCGCGTCAGTGCCGGCGACATCCGAAGGACGGGACGGCCCAGCCAGGGAGTCCGAGTGATGCGCTTCGATCGCAACGTCAAGGTCGCCGCCGTCGCCCCGGTCATCATGCAGGTCGAGGCGGAACAGCCCGAGGCCTAGCCTCCTCGGGATGACGACCCCCGCCGCGCACGCCCTCCTGCGCGTGGCATGATTTCCGGATGGATAACGGAGGCTGGATCGTCGCCGTGAGTGCGAGCGCCGCCCTGGCAGCCGCCTTGGTCCTGCGATCGCGAGCACCCGGCCCGCTGGTGGTGGGCATCCTCGCTATTGCGGGGGCTGGCCTCGGCTGGGGAGGCATGCTGATCCAGCCTGATCCTTCTGTGGGCGAGTTCGTCGCGGCCGTCGCGCTCCTCGCGGGGCTCGTGCCCGCGCACGTGCGTATCGTCCTCGGCCCGTTCGGGCCGCAGCGTTGAGCGCGCGTTTCGAGATCCTCGAGCACACCTCCGACGTCGGCCTCACGCTCCAGGCCGACACGCTGGAGGAGATCTTCCAGGCTGCGGGGGAGGGCCTCGCGACGCTCCAGGGCTCCTGGTTCCCGGGCGTGGGCGAGGAGCGCGAGATGGAGGTGAAGGCAGTCGACAACCCCGGCTTGCTGGTCGCCTGGATCAACGAGCTCCTCTACGTTCAGGATTCCGAGAACGCCGTGTTCGGTGGGTTCGCCGTGAACAGCGTTTCGGACGGCTCGCTGAAGTCGGTCGTCAAGGTCGCCCCCCGCGCCGAGCACGAGCTCGACACCGTGGGCGTCAAGGCTGCCACCCATGACCGACTCCGTCTGGAGCGGGGCAGTCGCGGCTGGACCGCCGATCTCTACCTGGACGTCTGACAAAGAACGAGCCCGGAGAGACGCCGGTAGCCCGGCGCTTCTCCGGGCCCGCTGTGGGACCTTTATCTCAGAACGTGATCGTTCCCTTGTACGGCGCGCAGGGGTTCGGCCGGACCTCCGCCGGGAGGGCGCACAGGTCGACAGCGTGGAGCGTCGTGAAGTACGCGACCTCCACCAGCAGGTACTTGGTCGGCTCGGCGAGGGTCGTCTCGATCGAGAGCTGAACGAACTCGTCGGGGTCGACGACATCCAGGTTGGCAGAAGCGCCGAGCTCGTCACCCTTGACGCTCCCGTTGGCGTTCGTGGCGTACACCGAGAAGTCGACGTCGGTGGCCGGGCTCTGGAGCGAGAAAGAGTCCAGCAGGATGCCCACGTTCTTCTTCACCTTGCCGTCGGCGTCACCGGCCGGCACGGGGTTCGTCAGCGAGACCAGTGCGTACTCGCACATCGCGCGCGGGTCATAGTCGAAGTCCCCGGGGTTCGTGACGTTACAGTGGCGGTTGTCGTCGACCAGACCGTTGTAGTTCGCGTTCAGGCCGAGGCGCGACGTCCCGTTCCAGGTCTTCGTCTCCCCGGCGTTCAGCGCCAGGTTGTGCGTGATCTCCGTCGCCTGCGCTTCGCCGGCGAAGAGCATCAGAGCGAGTGCGGTCGCTGCGACCACACGGATGGCGTTCTTCATATGGGCCTCCTCTAAGGGGCGGTCGGGCAGTGCCCTTAAGAATTCGCCACGGATCGCCGGATTCCTGCCTGAGCGGGGTGGGCCCGATGAGCGGGCCCGAGCTCAGGAAATCGCCCGAGGGCTTAGTC
>JBOGVX010000121.1:0-19743 GCA_050693165.1 Actinomycetota bacterium
GGAAGCGTCAAGACGTAGAAAGCCGCGTCCCTCTCGAAGACGGGATCGGCGATCCCGAAGCTGATCCCATCCGCGACCCTCCAAAGCTGGAAGCTCTCCCAAGACCCGGCGATGCTGGCTCCCGCGATCGCGCCGAACAGGAGCGAGATCCCGGGAAGCACCCACTTCGCGTAAGGCTCGAATGCCGCGCGGTATCGCTCGACAACCTCTTCCTCGGGGCTGAACACCCTGTAGCGGGGTCGAAGGCGCCTGACGATCAGGAGGTTCGCGTAGAGCAGCGCGAAGAAAGCGGCTCCGAATATCGCGCCCAGCGCGAGGCGAGACCAGAACCTGGTCCAGAAGACACTCGAGAACGAGACCTCGCGGAACCAGAGGACGTCGATGTAGAAGCCGGAAAGGGCGCCGAACAGGACCGCCAGGGCGGCGAGGGGCACCACGAGCCCGAGAAGTAGACGGCGTCGCGAGCGGCGTAAGTCGTTCGGGTTCCGCGCCAAGGCCGCGCAAGCCTACCAGAGGGTCACGTTTTCCCTGTGGATCTGGACCCTGTTGCAGGTCGAGCTAGGGGCTGAGACCCGGCCCGGTTGGCGGGGGGCCGTCGAGTACGTCCTCGACGGCGCAATCCACCTGGTTGGCGCAAGAAGGCGCGGTGTCCACCTGCTGGTCCTCTTCGGGAGGAGCCGGAGGCGGAGCGTTGCCTTGCGTGTTCCGATCCCCGGGCGGGCTGCCGTTCGTTTCACTCCCGCCGCCTGGATTCCTGTCACCGGTGACCGATTGACCGGGGCCCGTGCTCGCCGTACTGGACGGAGCAGGAGGAGGTGGAACGGAGCGCGCGATCGCCAACGTGAGGCCACCCAGCGCCTCGAGCAGGGCCGCCGAGGCATCCTCGAGGCTCCACTGAGCGATGATGACTCCCCAGTGTGCGGCCGCGGCCTGGAGGTTGATCACTTCCTGGAATACGCCACTCAAGGGACTGCCGTCGACCCGAGAGATCTCCTGGGCGACTGCAGCGGCCACAACCACTCTTGCTGCGCTTCCCAGAACCCTGATCGCGGATTCGATGCTCGAACGAGAGAACTTCTCCTGCACCAGAGCTGCTGATACGGCGCGCGCGTCCTCGCCTCGGGGAAGCTGACGGGTCAGACCCCGCTCGAGGTTGAGAAGCCTGAAACCGAGGTCGATGGCCGGGCCCAGCAGCTCGTTGTCCCACACATCATTGGGGTGAACCTCGATCGGCTTGAACCCCTCCGACAGCTGCCCGTTAGCCAGAACGGTTGCCTCTCGGAGGGAAGGAACCTCGACTCCCGCACCCAGCAGTGATGCGCTCCCGCTGTAGACGGCCAGGACCACCGAAAGGTCCCTGTTGACGCGGAACACGCTGTTGGTCGCCTCTATGTCCGCCGATCCGGCTGTAAGCCTGATATCCGATTCGGGGGCACGAACCAGCACGCTGCCGCGCGCTACCTGAGACGTGTCGCCCTCGAGCCGGACCTCCGCGCCCGGAGCAAGCTCTATCGAGGGCCCGCCGGGCAGCTCGATCGCCGCACGGCCGTTCGCTCCGGTAAGGACCCCAACCCCGTTGTCGACCGTCGTGGCCTCATCCAGGATCGAGGTCTCGTCCCCGTCGATCAGCTGCACCTCTCCCCCCATAGGGGTCACGAGGAGCTCGCCGGACTCGGGACTCGGCGTGCGCGAGCAGGCGCCGACGGCGAGTATCACGAAGAGAGCGGCCAGGCGTTTCACTTGGATTTCCTTCTTACGGTATCGGCGGCGGGGACCGTGAAACTGAAGGTAGAGCCCTTCCCTGCTTTGCTCTCGGCGGAGATCGCACCTCCGTGAGCCTCCGCAATGCGCTTGACGAACGTCAGGCCGAGGCCGAGACCGCCGAATGGCCTCGTATCCGAGGCGTCCACCTGGCTGAAGTCCTGGAAGATGCCCGCGAGATTATCCTGCTCGATCCCGATGCCCTGGTCGGTCACGGCGACCTCAAGCATACGCCGTGAGGTCCCGGATGACATATCGGCAGAAACCGTCACCCGGCCCCCCTTCGGCGAGTACTTGACCGCGTTGTCCAGGAGCTCGGACAGCACCCTCTTGAAGAGAGCTGGGTTGACGAGGGCGGGCGGCAGGGCCCGGGCCACCTTCCTGGTGAACCGGTGCTTCGGATTGCGTTCGGCCGCTTTGGCCATCGCCTCCTTCACCAGAGGACCGAGCTCGGTCGGCTCCAGGTCGACGGCCATCCGGCCCGCCTCGATGGCGGAGAAGTCGACCAGCATCGCGACTATCCGCTCCAGCCGGCGACCCGAGTCGAGGATGCTCCCGGCGAACTCCTTGGCCTTAGCCATCGGTACCTGGCGCTTGGTCATGAGCTCCGAGTAGCCGATGATCGGGGTCAGGGGCGTCCTCAGCTCGTGCGAAACGTTCGAGAGGAACTCGCGTTTCATCCGCTCGACCTCGTGCTCGCGGCTCATATCCCTGAGCACATACACGCGCCCGAGACGGGTGCCCTGGCCGTCACGCAAAGGGGATGAGGTGATCGCGACGGGGACCTCCTTGCCATCGGGGCGGCCCACGAAGGCGGTGCCGCTCGGCGTGGCCCCCCTGGCAAGGAGCCTCCTTCCCCGGTCGTCGCGCCCCTTCAGCACCTCTCTGAGCTGCTTTCCGACCACCCGGCTCCGCGGTATCCCCACGATCGAGCCGGCGGCAGGGTTGTAGGTGACCACTCGGCCCCCGTCGTCGACGGCGATCAGACCGTCGCCCATCGAGTTGACGACAGTCTCGAGGCGCGCACGCAGCTGAGACTGCTCCGTCGCGGCCAGCCTCAGCTCCTCGGTCATGCCCGTCACGGAATCGGTCATGCGGTTGAAGGCCACGGCGAGGTCGGCGACCTCGTCCTCTCCCCCAACCTCTGCTTTCGTGTCCAGGTCGCCGGCCGAGACTCGACGGGCGGCTCCCGTGAGACTGACCAGCGGGCGCGTGATCCGGCGAGCGGCGATCAGCGCGACGCCGAACGCGAGACCGATCACGGCGACGGTTATGAGGAACAGGGCCTGATTCACCTCTCGCTGAGTGACTGCCAGGACGGCCGCCGGCTCCGCCACGACCAGGACACCGACGGCAGTGTCATCCGACTGTCGAAGGGGAAACATCCCGGCGAAATGCTCGTCGTCGCCGAAGGTGAGCGTGCGGCGAGCCTGCTCGCGACCATTGAGGAACGACTGGAAGACGTCCTCCAACACCTCGCCCGTTCGCGTGGTCAGCAGCGGGCCCAACGTGGGGAATCCCGCTCTTGCCACCAGAACGGGAGGGTCTCCCCGGCGACCGAGGAATGCCAGGGCCCGTCCCTCTCCACCGGGAGCAACCTCTCGAAGCAGAAGACTGTCCGTGACCCTGAAGCCTGCTATCGCAACCCCAACCGTCCGAGACGCATCCTCAAGGCTGGAGATCGGCGCCACTCCAAGGAGCGAGATGCCACCCGGGCCCACGGCCTCGACGGAAGAGACGGGCTGACCCTGCCGGGCTGAGTAGCGGGCAACGGCGCTTCCCGCGACCTCGATCGCTTCGATCTGGGTGATCTTGGATCTTCCGAGAACGGTCAGGTTCCTGTCGAGGAATAGAAGGAAGTCCGTGTCCACCAGCAGACGCTCGTGAAAAGCGGTGATCAGGTCCTGCTGGATGAGCTGACCCCGCTCGAGCGGTAGTGCAACCGCCCTCGACCTCTCGAGCGTTGCCAGAACGCCGACCTTGTCGGACGCGAGGTCGTCCAGCTTGGCAACTCCGACACTCGCCTGGGAGAGAACTCGATCGATCGCCCCTTGGCGGAGGTTGCGGTCGATGACCGTGCCGATCGCGACGGACACGAACAGGATCACCGCTACGAGCAAGGCGCTGAATCCGACGATGAACCTGAACCTGATGCTGTGACGCGCGAAAGCCACCACGATCCTCGCGACAAACAGATACCCCAGGACGCGCAAGGCATGGGAGACCTCGTTGGACAAAGCCCTGGACTCGAGAGCGAGCACGGCGTCGGAAGCACCGAGCATGAGCAGTCCCGCGGCCAGCCACAGAGCTCCCCGCTCCCCTCGTCGTCGCCATGCCGAGGCGAGGCCGGCGAGGACAGCCATGACGAGTGGAGTGACGGCCCCGCCGGGCAGGGCAACGATCGCGAGTGCCTCGGTGGCCGATGGAGCCGGAAGCAGCGCGCCGATCAGGATCAGGGCGTAACCGCCGGTCCTGATCCAGCCGAGCACCGGATCGAGCTCAGCGGCAAACCCGGCGCCGTGGATCACCTCGGCAACCGAAAGCGCGGCGAAACCCGCCGAGCCGAACAGACGCGCCACCAGCGGTCGGCCGCGCTCGAGGAAGAGCGAGAAGGTCGCGCCCGCCGCGACGAGCAGGCCGAGCAGATGGGTGGCGAACAGGAGGGAGCCGGGAACTCCCGAGCTCATCCCAATCCCTCGAGGTATGAGATCGCCGCTTCGACGTCGACGACCGGCAGCAGCCGGATGTTCTCAGCGGCCTCCCTGGCCTCGGCAAGGTTCTCGTGGGGAAGCAAGAAGATCTCCGCGTGCGCGCGCTCGGCAGCCTCGATCTTCAGACCGATGCCGCCGATCGGTCCGACGTTCCCCTCCATGTCGACGGTTCCTGTTCCGGCGATCACCCGATCTCCGGTCAGGTCCTGCGCGGTCAGGAGATCCGTGACGCCCAGCGCCCACATGAGACCCGCCGACGGTCCGCCGATGCTTCCACTCTCGATCCTCACGTCGTAGGGGAAGTTGGCGGCCGTGAAGATCCCGATCAGCGGATCCCCCCCGACGTCGGTCGCGAGCCGAACCGAGACCTCACGAGTCTCACCACCCTCGACCGGGCGCACCTTCATCTCGAGGTCTCCGGCGACGCCCGCTGCGTCTATCACCGCGTCTAGCTCGACGAGGTCGTCGAGGGGATCGCCGTCGATCTCGACGATGAGGTCGCCTGGAAAGAGCCGGCCGTCCGCGGGCGAGCCCGCGAGGATGTTCTGGACGATAGCTCCGGGGCCGTGGACGTCCGGGTACTCGGTGATGCGCCTGAGAGCGACAGCCACCGCAGCTATCTTGCTCGAATCCATCTGCGAGAGCGACACCTGCTCGTATTCCCGATCGCTCTTGCCCGGGGGCAGCACCTCCCGTTCGGTCAGGATGGTGGCCGACGGGTCCAGCCATGCCCGAAGCGCGTAGTAGGCGTTGACTCGCCCCAAGCTAACCGTGGTTAGCAGCAGACGGCCTTCCGAGTCGTACGTCGGGGCTCCGTCTATGGAGATCAGCGGGAGTACGGACCTGGCCCCGCCCGGGGACTCGACCCAAAGGGGAAGGTCGATCATGTAGAGGCACAACGCGAGCACGGCCGATGGAATCAGGCTCAGTAGAAGTCGTCGCATGCCCCGGTCTCCATCCGTGCGGGTCGTCTCTTAAGGCTACTCCGGCAGCGGTGCGGAGTCGGCCCGCCCGACAGGGGGCTAGACTCGATCCAGGCTCGTGGTGATCGTGGTCAGCCTGGTCGCATTGGCAGCAGTCTCCGCCGCAGGAGTCTGGTGGGGGATGTCGCGTCGGGAGCCTTCGGCTCTGGAGGTCCGCTCCAACCTCGGGTTCGGGGCGGAAGAGGAAGTCGCGGACCTGTTCGTCCTGCTCCCCTCCGATTCCCCACCCGCACGCCTCGACCGGCCCTCCGTGACCAGATCCCTTGCCCGGCTTGGGCTGACGGTAGCCGTCACCACGGCTCTCCTGGTCGGGGTCGCGTACCTGATCGGTTTCGTGCTGAAGCTGCACCTGGACCGGTACTTCTCGACGGGCGGCTAGCTCAGCGGGTCTGAAGCCAGGGCGAGCCGCCGAACAGCCCCGCGCTCTGAGTCATGAGCTCGAGACATTTGCCGGCGCCGAGAACGACCGTCTGCAGAGGGTTGTCGGTTAGATGGACGGGCACCTCACACTCGTGAGAGAGCCTGGTGTCGAGGCCCCTCAACAGGGCTCCCCCGCCGGTGAGGAACATCCCACGCTCGAGCACGTCCTGCCCGAGCTCCGGGTCGGCCTCGCCCAAGCACGCGACTGCCGCGGCGACTATCGCCGACACCGGCTCGGAGAGCGCCTCCCGGATCTCTTCCGGCCCCACCTCGACCATCTTGGGCATGCCCGTGGTGATCTCCCGTCCCTGGATCTCCGCGCTGGCCACGCCCTCGACGGGGTAAGCGCTGCCGCCCGCGATCTTGACTCGTTCGGCCGCTCTCTCGCCTATCGCGATGCCGTAGGCGCGTCGAAGCATCCTCTGGACGACCTCGTCCATATCGAAGCCGCCGATGCGGAGCGAGCGCATCGTGATGATCCCTCCCATCGAGACCATCGCGACCTCGGACGTTCCCCCGCCGACGTCGACGATCAGGTTCCCGAGCGGCTCGTGGACCGGGAGGCCTGCGCCGATCGCCGCAGCCATCGGCTCCTCGAGGAGCGAGACCGAACGCGCACCCGCCGACGTGGCCGCGTCCTTCACGGCCCGCCTCTCGACCTCGGTGATGGCCGACGGAACGCAGATAAGCGCTTTGGGCCTGGCGAACCTCGTGACCCCGACGCGTCGAAAGATGTGCCGGATCATCTGTCGCGTTACCTCGTAGTCGGTTATCGCCCCCCGGCGCAGCGGACGGACCGCGACGATGCGAGCAGGGGTGCGCCCGATCATCTCCCAGGCCTCGTGGCCGATCGCGAGAACCTCGTTCTCGCGCTGGTCCATGGCGACGACGCTCGGCTCCTCGTAGACGATGCCCTTGCCTTCCTGGAAGACGAGGGTGTTCGCCGTGCCGAGATCGATCGCCAGATCGCCCACGCGCTTCATGGCGAGGCCGTTCGGGGAAGCGACATCGATGTGATTGTACCGGCCGACTCGATTCAGCCCGGCCGGTTCAGCAGAGCGCACCGCCGCTCGAGATGTACCTGCGGGGATCGCCCATCGGCCGGGTGGCCATGAACATGTTCGACCCGGTGGGCTTGAAGCCCAGACGGACCAGCTCGCTGATCGCGGTCCAGTTCGCGGAAGGGATGGCCGCGGTCGCCCTGATGCCCGCGGGGATCACCTTGGCGGCGCCGGAGATGAGCACAGGAAGGTCCGACGGCTCGCTAACCGCACCGGGACCGACCTTCCCATCCCTCGCACCGTAGATGTAGCCGACCGGCTTCCCGTCACGACGGAGGGCCAGCCCGTGGGCGACCTCCTGCCACAGCTCGTGGTCCTCGGGCCGCGCGACGCCTCGCACCTCGCGATCGAGCTGATCCACCCAGTCCTGGTCGGAGGGAAGGAGATCCTCGAGTCCATCGGGAGACTGGCCTGCCGGCGGCTCGCCGGCGAGGTCCATCTGCACCCACAGTGGGTACATCGACCGGCGCAGGTAGATCAGCTGCGCCACCGGATAGGGCGAGGCCACGACGCTGAAAGCCGAAGAGTCCCGCCCCCACGCGAGCGCCTCGTCGAGAAGCGCGGAGCCGATGCCCGACCCGTGGCTCTCCGGAAGCACCCACAGCAACGAGAGGAACCAGACTCCATCTCGCACTATCGCCGCCGAGAAGCCGGCGGGCTCAGGATCCTCGGCGAGGAAGACGCCTCCGGTCCGGAGCAGGTGTCGGTACAGGAAATCGCGGGAGCCGGCGGTCGGCGCGGGCCCCAGGGCTTGGTCCGGCCGGTACTGCTCCGTCAGCCAAGTCGAAGAGCTGTCGAATATCCGCGCGAGGTCCGCGAGGTCGTCTTCCGTGGCAGGGCGGATCTTCACGTCGGTGCGATGATAGGTGGCATGAGCCAGGACTTCGGGGGCATGCCGGACGACGCTTTCGCCGACGTGCCGCTTCTCAGAGAGATACAGCGCGTGCTTCTCTCGGGCTCCGGGCCCGTCAACTGGGAGCTCGCCCGCCAGATCGGCATCGCATCGGGCGCGCTCGCCCGCGAAGATCACCCGGCATCAGAAGAGGACCGCCGGGGGCTCGAGGGCGCCGTGAGGATGGCCGAGCTCGCCGTCGCGGATCTGACCGGGATGGACGTGCCTCCTGAAGTAAGAGACGTCCGGGCGGTTCGTCGTGCGGAGTGGGTCGAGTCGAACGTACGCGGCCTCCGCGGCCTATTCGAGCCCGGCGCCGAACGACTCGCCCGCGCGCTCGCGGAAGCAAGACGTGCAGAAGGCGAGGACCCCGACGGGAGCCCCCAGCTGCTCGAGGCGGTCATGGAACGCATGGCTCCCTTGCTCACCGGCGTCCAGGTCGGAATGGTCCTTGGCCACCTCGCTCAGCGAGTGCTCGGACAGTACGAGCTCCCCCTGCCCCGAGCCGAGCAGCCGGCTCTTCTCTTCGTTGTCCCCAACATCGCCGAGTTCGAGCGCGACTGGAGCCTTCCCCCGGACCAGTTCCGGGCATGGGTCGCTTTGCACGAGACGACTCACTCCTTCGCTCTCGGCCGCCCCTGGGTCCGGGACCATTTCATGGGTCTGGTTCGAGAGATGGCAGCGGCGATGGAGTTCGACCTCACCGGCCTGCAGGAGCGGCTGGAGGGGCTCGACCTATCCGATCCGGAGTCCCTGACCGAGGCGCTGGGCGGCGAGCTGCTCACGGGCGCACTCACCGACGAGCAGCGACTCCTTCTTCGCCGTGTCCAGGCCTTCCTGGCCGTTGCGGAGGGGCACGCCGGCCACGTCATGGACCGGATCGGCGCGAAGATACTCCCCGAGTACGCCCGCATCGGGGAAGCGATGAAGCGACGCCACGAGGAGCGCAGCCAGGAGGAGCAGGCCGTGGAGCGACTCCTGGGCATCGAGATGAAGATCGAGCAATACCGGCTGGGTCGGGCGTTCTGTAACCGGGTGGCCGAGCAGACCGACGAGCGCACCCTGTCGAAGATATGGGACTCGCCGGAGTCGCTGCCCTCGATGCCCGAGCTCGAGGAGCCGACGCTCTGGCTCTCCCGCATGGCGTAGTTGCTATCCTCCCCGCCGTGGCTGGGGCAGAGCTCGTATTCGCCAACGTAGTCGACAGGCGCCTGTGGGAAAGCGAAGGCGAGGGCTCCGTCCCGCTCGCCTACACGATCGCACTCCCGGGGCGAGCCCTTCCCCTGGTGGTCACCAGGTACTGGAAGGCCCCTCAGGGCTACGTGAGCGAGTCGTTCGAGTTCGTGGCGCCGTCCGGACGGGTCGCGTACCGCTCCAAACCCACGGTTCGCCGCATGACCGGACAGATGGACCTCGCCCGCATAGACGAGGTCGTCGAGGACGCCATCTTCGAGGAGCTGGGTATCTACGCGGCTTCGTTCCAGATCGACGGCTCCACCGAGGGACAGATCGAGTTCCAACTCCTGCTTCAGGCCCCGACGGGCCTGCCGAAGGAATTCGAGGACGAGATCAAGAAGGTCGATGCTCTGTGGATCGGCGAGGAGACGAACGGTCGAGACCACGCGGTGCCGGTTTGGTTCGTCTACGACAACGGCAGGATCTACGTCCTGCACTCGGACGCCAGGGACAGCGGCGAGCAGCAGGTTCCGGGCCTTCCCGATGCCTCCGAGCTCGTGGTCCTCACTCGATCGAAGTATCGCGAGACGAGAGCGAATCGGTTCCGCGCTGCCGTTCGCGTGATCGAGCCCACCAGCCCTGAGTTCGACCCGCTCGCGGCGAAGCTCGCCGATCGGCGTCGCGACAGACACGGACCTCCCCAAGAAGCGATCAATAAGTGGAAGACCTCGTGCGTGATAGCCGAGCTGACGCCCAGCGTCGCCTGACGCTCAGATCCGCGCAAACGCAGTAGCTGCGATCACTATCCCCATCGTGGCTATCGAGCCCGCGCCAACGATCGGAACGGCCCGCGTGAATCTCTGAGAGAGGTGCCGCTCCGCCAGGTTCCGAGCGCGCACGGCGAGCATGCCCACAACCGTGAGTGAGGCGGCCAAGCCGATCCCGAATGCCGCAACGAGGCCCAGTCCGTAGGCGGCGCGGCCGACGGTGAACGAGCCGAGCAGAACCAACACCGCGGAGGGGGAAGGAAGGATGCCGCCTGAAACGGCGAGCGCGACGAGCCCACGCTTCGACAGGGGAGCGACGTCGGGATGCGAGTGCTGCTCGTGCTCATGAGACGCGCGCAGACGTGCGATCAGCTGAGCTCCGCCCAGCAAGACCGCAGCCCCTCCGGCCACGACACCCAGCCATGGATACAGGCGATCGACGGGGAAGCTCTGGGACGCGATGAGGAGCACGACCCCGATGCTCAGAACCGTCGCGGTATGCATCGCGGCAACAGCTAGGCCCACGCCGACCGCGTCGCGAGTCCTTGCCGACCGGCCTGCGAGATGGGCCGCAATGATGGTCTTCCCGTGACCGGGCGCGATCGCGTGCAATGCTCCCACGGCCATCGCGATGGCGAACGCCAGGAGGACGGTCCAAACGCTGAGAGATCTCCTCGTAACCAGGTCGCCGAGAGCCGCGCCGCCGTTCTCGGCCGGCGTCACAGGCTCGTCCGTGACGGAAGCCGACCCGCTCTCCCCCAGCCCGAACTCGAAGCGCGCTTCACGCACGTCCGGCGGGCTGCTCAGCAGGTCCTGCGGATAGGAGGTGAGCCGCCGGCTCGGACTCGTGGCCGGAACGGACGATCGCTCCACCGCCACCCCTCCCGTCCCGGACACCGTGATCTCTCGCCAGCCGAGTCTGTCGTCGAAGGTTCTGTCAACGAGGTGACCGGATCCAGAGCTCGGTACCTCCCCTGAGAAGATCGCGTCCAGTCGAAGGATGTTCAGGCCTCCCATGCCGGGCCGGAGCTGCGCTCGCGATGAGAGGCTCTCCAGGGGTACGGCTTGGTCGTCGACCTCGAGGCTCAGATCCTCGACGATCGCCGAGGACTCTCCCGATGCCCAGCTCGTTAGCTCGTCGGCCTGATAGATCCGATCTTCGTTGGAGTCCACCTTCGGCAGGATCTGAAAGGTCGGGATCTCGGCGAGATCCACTGCGTAGAAGATCGTCACGCGTGATGGCGTGAACTCGACAGTCGCCGACGTGTTGATCGTGAAGTTACCGAGTGGGTGCGCGAGAGCGGGCGAGACGAGCAAGATCGAGAGCGCCAGGCCGACCGCGCCAGTCAGGGCTCGGATCGATGTCCGCATCAATCCGCCTGCAGGCTTTCCAACGCGTCGCGCGCGACCTCTGCCTGCAGGGGATCGAACCGAGGACTGATGTCGATCGCCGAGAGGAGCTGCTCCACAGCCCGCTCCTTCTCTCCCAGGGCCATCGAGATCATCCCCGAGTGATAGAGGAGCCGCGCGTCCGCGGTGCCGATGCGAAGGGCCTCGTCGGCGGCGGCTCGGGCTTCCGAGAACCTGCCGAGCCGGTATAGCACCCAGGCGTACGCGTCCCAGCCGTACACATCCTTCCTCACAGCGAGCTCCGCCCTGGCAAGCTCGAGAGCTCGCCGCAAGTGGAAGTCGTGGTCCCCATAGAAGACCACGAGCTGCCGGTTGTAAGCCTGCCTGTTGATCCTGGCCAAAGAGGAGACGACCTCAACGGTGTCGTATTGCGCCTGCGAACGATCCGCGTCGCCGACGATCGCGTAAAGATCTCCCAGGGCCGAGAGGTAGGACGGGTCGGGAACTAGCTCGATGGCTCTGCCGTAGAGCTTGATCGCGCGCTCGATCCGGCCGAGGGCCGCCTGGGCCTTTCCCAACCCCGCGATAGCGACGTGGCTGTCGGGCGCCGCCCGCAATGCCGAGCGGTAGAGCTCCGCAGCGACCGCGTACCGACCACCATCCAGCTCCAGCTGTGCGCGGAAGGACCGGTACCAAGCGAGGTCGGGGCCGTCCAACCCGGCGGTCGCCGCCGAGCTCTCGGCCAGCTGGGCCAGATAGACAGCGCGGCCCACGTCACCGACAAGGTACGCGAGCCTTGCCTGCCGCACTTGAACCGGCGCCACGTCGGGCAACGTGCGAGCCAGATCCGAGTACATCGACGATGCCCGACCGTAGTCCCCGAGCTCCAATCGCGAGTCCGCGGATATGGTCAGAGCGCCGAGGTTCTCGGGGTTTTCCTGCAGGAGATCCTCGCTCAGACGAAGCGCCGCGGCGAAGTCGTGGGTCGTGAACCGGACCGACGCGAGCAAGGAGCGGGTGTCGACGTCCTGGGGTGAGATCTCGAGCGCGCGCGAGAGCGCTTCGTCGGCCTGAGCATAGGTCCGGAGGTCTCCCGTGAGGCGTCCACGTTGGATATACAGGCTTCCCAGGAAGTTGAGGTCCAGAGTGCTCGGTTGACGGCGGACCTGCGCCTCGAACACTCCGATCAGCCGATCGACCTCCTTCTGCCTCCCCGATCCTTCACTCGAGGCTGGTAGGCCAGGAACGGTGGAAATCCCCTGGATTCGGGCCGCGGTCGGAGAGCTCACCCCGGAGGGACGGTTCAGGGCCTGCACGACATATGTGGCGGCAACCACGGTCACCGCCACGGCCCCGAGTGCGATAAGGCGTCGCATCTTTTCGTCGAGCGGATGAGGGACGGCCCGGAGGCCGCCCCTCATCCCCGCTCTTCCTAGTGAGGATTCCCGAGGTAGGGAAACTTCGACTGGTAGTCGGTGTGAGCTCCGACGCAATCGGACGGTATCGCCCCCATCGCGTCACGCCCTGTGAACGGGAAGCCACCTGTCGTGATGTTCAGCTCCGCATCTATCACGTCATCGGTGAGCGCCCGGCCGTTGAGCGGTCCGGCTGCAGCCGTCGAGGTGTCGTAAGTCACTATGTCGGGCAGCAGAACTGTGCGCAGCGTGTCGAGATCGGAGGGCGAGTACGCGCCCTCGCTGTCCAGCGCCGAGAACGTGGCCAGCACGCCCTCGAGGTTGTCTCCGAAGCCACTGTCATCGTCTCGAGGCCTGCTCGCGTTGAAGACGTTCTTGTCGTTGCCCGAGTTGAATACTGTGTTGATCGCAGGTCGCCCCATCCTGTCGATCTGGCCGCCCCGGTTGATGGTGGTAGCCCAGACACCGATCATGGAGCCGAGCTTGGCATCCGCCTGCTCGATCACGATGCCGTTCGTGTTCAAGGCTGCAAAGAAGTCGACTCCTGTACCTCCTGGCTGATCGCAGAAGCTCCGGTTCTGGGGCTGAGCGAGAACGTCATCCCGGAACGCAGCCAGGTCGAAGAAGAAGGGATCGGAGCGCAGGCCAGTGAACACCTTCGTCCCCTTCGCACTCTCCACCTTGCCCGTCTCTCCCGAGGCGAGCTCCTTGCCCTTCGCCAATGTCCTCGCGTCTCCCCCGGAGTACCTTGTCAGCGTCCAATCCTGCTTCTTGCCCTTCCCCGAGTACTCCATGACGTAAGCGAGGTCCTGGATCGCGTCACCGGTGTTGTCGACGTTGAGGACGTAGCTGACGTCGGTCGCGTACTTGGTCGGCGAGATGGCGCCAGCTGCCGGATGCGTCGTCATCACCAGCACGGTCTTGCTCGGATCCGAACCCTGGAACGCGTAGACATCGTTGATGTCTGCTGCCATCTGTCCCTCGGGTGAAGTCAGTCCGGGTGCATCAAGGTGATCGGCCCCCCGCACGAACAGCGGCGCGGTGCCGAGCGCCAAGAGCATCGAGGCCCCGACCACCACGGCAAATGTTCTTCTCCCTCTCACGATTCCCTCCCTATGTGCTCGATGGACGAGGCCGCGATGTCATCTCTCGCGGCGGTGCCGGACCACCTCCCTGTTCTTATGATCAAGGGGTGTTCGGAGGTCAGCACCGGAGCGGATGTCGCGCCGAGCCGGAATAGCCCGAACGGACTAGTTAGGTCGTTCCGCCGCCCTCGTAGGCCTTGCCCACGGCGGCCGGCGGCTGGACGCGACCGACGAACCCGGCGATCGCGATGATCGTCACGACATAAGGGATCATGCGGACGAACTGCACCGGCACTCCGGGGATATCGAAGCGAAGCGGCACCGCTGTCGCGAAGCCGAACAGGAGCGCGCCGGCCATCAGTCTCAGGGGCCGCCAGTTGCCGAGTATCAAAGCGGCAAGAGCGATGAAGCCGAGCCCCACTGTCTGGCCTTCTCGGAACAGGCCGTTGATCTCGATCGCCAGGAAAGCGCCCGCGAATCCGCCCAGGGTTCCGGATGTCATCACGCCGGCGTATCTGAGCGGCGCCACCCGTACTCCGAGCGTCCGTGCCGCCTCGGGGTTCTCACCCGCGGAGCGAAGGCGCAGCCCGAACCTCGTCCTGTTGAGGACGAAGATCGCCGGCACGGTCAGAGCGAAAGCGACCAGGACCACCGGGGACATGTCCTGGAACGCCCGTCCGAGGCCCCATGGGATGTCGGACAGCAGTGGTATGTCGAGCGTCCCCAGATGTGGGATGCCCGGGTCCGACTGCGTGGATTGCTCGAAGAAGAGCTGCGAGAGGAACCTGGCGAGCCCCACTGCGACCAGGTTGATCACCACGCCGGAGACGATGTGGTCGACGCGGAACGTCACGGTGGCGACGGCATGTATCAGTGAGAACAGGAGTCCGCCGCCGGCCCCGATGAGCAGCCCGGGGATCGGGCCCCACATCACATCACCCCAAGCGCCCATGACCGTCCCGACGATCAGCATGCCCTCCAGGCCGATGTTCACGATGCCGGAACGCTCGCTGAACAGCCCTCCCAGCCCGGTGAGATAGATGATCGTGAAGTAGCGCAGGCCGAGAGCCATCGCGGCGCCGACATCAAGCAGGGGCATCGGACAACTCCTCCGCTCTGACCAGGCGTTGCCGCCTTCGGGTGAGGGCCCGGTTCACGAGCTCGTAAGCGATCACTACGGACAAGATCAGCAGGCCCTGAAGGATGATCAGGATCTCGGTGGGAAGATCGGTCGTCACCGCGACCCCGTCCTGCCCGCGCTGCAGCATGCCAACAAGGATCGCGGCCAAGAAGACGCCGGCCGGATGGTTGCGCCCCAGGAACGCCACGGCGATACCGGCGAATCCCAGTCCCCCCTCGTAGTTCGAGCCCAGGTACCCCTTGTCGCCAAGGATGTGGTTCAGGCCCACGAAGCCTGCGAGCGCGCCCGAGATCAGGAAGACCTTGATCTGGGTGGCTCCGATCGAGATCCCTCCCGCTTCGGCGGACCCCGCCGAGGAGCCGACGGCTCTGACCTCGTAACCCAGACGGCTGCGATACATCACGAACCAGACAGCGACACAAGCGAGCGCGGCGATGACGAAGAGCCAGGTCAGATGCGCCGACGGCGGGATGCTCTCCTGCAGCCCGAGCGACTCGCTGATGGTTGGTATCAGGGCGTTATCGGGAAAGGGGGCTGTGCGGAGATCGACCAGTCCTCGTTCCGCCGTTCGGAGCGGATGCAGGATAGCCCACCCCACCAGGCTGGTCGCGATCCCGTTCATCATGATCGTGGTCACGACCTCGTGCGCGCCGGTCTTGACCTTCAGGAAAGCGGGCAGCCACGCCCAGAGCATCGAACCCGCCACCGCGCACAGGACGACCGCGAACAAGAGCAGGGGTCCGGGAAGGAATCCGAGTGTCGCCGCACCGGCTGCCGCTGCAGCCATGCCCACCCGGTACTGACCCTCGACGCCGATGTTGAACAGCCCGGCTTTGAATGCGACCGCTACGGCGAGCCCTGAGAAGATCAGCGGAGTCGCGATCGCCAGCACCCTGGCGAGATCGGAGAGCCTCGCGGTCGAGAACTCCCACACGACGCGATAGACGAAGAACGGGCTCTCGCCGTACGCAATGATGATGATGCTCCCCAGCGCGGCGGCGAACGCGAATGCGCCGACAAGCGCGAGGGCCTGGCTCCCGACAGCTTCGAGCCAAGCCCACCTCGCGCGCCGGGGTCGGGCGACCTCGGTCGCCATCAGGAGGCGCGGCCCTTTCCGCCGGTCATCCCGAGGCCCACCTTCTCCGGCGGAGTGTCGGGCGAGTAGTGCCCGCTGATCTTGCCTTCGTAGATCGTCAGGATGCGGTCGGACAGCTCGAAGATCTCCTCCAGCTCAGCAGAGATCAGAAGCACCGCCCTCCCCGCCGCCTTCTGCTCGAGGAGCTGGCGCCAAACGAACTCGATCGCGCCGACATCGAGGCCTCGAGTGGGCTGATGTGCGATCACCAAGCTCGGCTCGCCATCCAGCTCCCGGGCAAGGATCAGCTTCTGCTGGTTCCCACCCGACAACGTGGCGGCCTCCACGTTGATCGAACGGGCGCGGATATCGAACGCCTGGATCAGCCGGCTCGCCAGCTCCTTGATCTTGCTGATGAGCAGCCGCCCGAAGCGTCCGATGTACTCCTTCCTGCCCTGGCGGCCCAGCAGGGCGTTCTCCCACAGAGCCATGTCGAGCACCAGCCCACGATCGTGCCGGTCCTCGGGCACATAGGCGACCCCCCGAGCCCGAACCCCTGAGACCGAGGCCCCGGTTATGTCACGAAGGTCGAGGGTCAGGCTGCCGGAATCCGGTCTGCGAAGACCCATGATCGCCTCCGCAAGCTCGAGCTGACCGTTGCCCTCGACCCCCGCTATGCCGAGGATCTCGCCGGCGTGTACCTCGAACCCCACGCTTTTCACGGCCTCGCCGACCTGAAGCCGGTCGACCCTCAGAACGGGCCCGCCGACCTTAACGGATGGCTTCTCGAGGCGGAACAGGACCGGGCGCCCCACCATCATCTCGGCGAGCTTTTCCTTGCTCGTCTCCGAGGGACTCGTCTCGCCCACGACCTTCCCGCGCCGCAGCACGGTGATGCGGTCCGCCACCGCCAGGACCTCGTCGAGCTTGTGGCTGATGAACACCACGGTCTTCCCGGCGTCTCGCAGGGCTCGGAGGATCCGGAACAGGTCCTTGGCCTCCCCGGGCGTGAGGACGGCTGTGGGCTCGTCCAGGATCAGGAGGTCCGCCCCACGGTAGAGGGCCTTGATGATCTCGACGCGCTGCTCCTCCCCGACGGACAGCTCCTCCACCAGCGCGTCCGGATCGACTCCGAGCCCGTAGGCGCGCCCGAGCTCACGAACTCGGTCCGCGGCGGCGCCCTCGTCCCACAGCAGCCCGTTCTCCGCTCCGAGCACAACGTTCTCGGCAACCGTGAATCTGTCGACCAGCATGAAGTGCTGGTGAACCATCCCTATGCCCCTCGCGATCGCCTGTCGCGGCGACGCGACCTTGACCTCCTCGCCGCGTACGACGATGCGCCCGCTGTCGGGGGGGTACAGGCCATAGAGGACTCGCATGAGGGTCGACTTCCCCGCGCCGTTCTCTCCGACCAACGCGTGGATCTCCCCGCTCCTCAGCGAAAGGTCCACGCCGTCGTTCGCGACGACGCCGGGGAATGTCTTGGTTATCCCCTCCAGGACGACGAGCGGGGCGGCGACGCGACCCGCATCGCTCTCGTCTGCTCGCCCCATCCGGTCTCTAAGCTTCCGGCGTCTCCGGCGGGACGATGTCCCCGTCGATGATCTGCTGCTTCAGCTCCTCCATCTGTGCCTGGATATCCTCGGTGAGCAGGTCGGGATTGGCCTTCGAGTAATCCATCCCGCCATCGGCCAGCGAGAAGACCCGGAATCCGGACTCGAACTCGTCGTTGGCGACCGCGACGATCGTGTCATACGTGGCCGTTTCGACCTTCTTGAGCATCGACGTCAGGATGTGCGGCTGCTGCTCGGGGCTAGCGGTCAGGTACTGGTCGGAGTCGACGCCGATCGCGAGGGCCTCCGGGCCGGCGGCCACCGCGGCCTGGAACAACCCCGAACCCGAGGCGCCCGCCGCGTGGTAGACCACGTCGGCACCCTCGTCGTAGAGCTTGGAAGCCAGGGCCTCACCCTTCGTGGGGTCGTTGAAGGCCGTGACGTCGTCGCCGATGTATTCGACGAGCACCTCGATGCCGGGATCGATGTGCCGTGCTCCCGCCGTGTATCCGGCCTGGAACTTCTCGATCAGCCCCGTGCCTTCCTGGCCTCCCAGGAAACCGATGGTGCCGGTCTTGGTGGCCATGGCCGCAGCCGCTCCGACCAGGAAGGAGCCTTCCTCCTCCTTGAACGTGAGGTCGACGATGTTGGGTGCATCGGTCGCGATGGCGGTAGCGAATCCGTCAACGACCGCGAAGTCCTGGTCGGGGTAGTCGGCCGCGATCTCGGCGATCCCCTCGGAGAACGCGTAACCGGCGGCCACCACGAGATCGAATCCCTGGTCCGCGAGGTTCACGACGTTGTCGTCCCTGTTCGAGCCCGTGGCATTGGGCTCCGTTAGCTCCGTGTTTGCCTCGGTGAGGATCCCCTCCTGGATGGCCTGCTGCAGTCCGCGGTGCGCCGCGTCGTTGAACGACTGGTCGCCCAGGCCGCCCACGTCGAACGCGATCGCGACTCTGAGCTCGCCGGCTCCGTCACCGCCGCCACCGCCCTGGTCGCGGGTCGATCCACCGCAGGCGGCGAGCAGCACCACGGACGCGATGGCAAGGAGCTTGGTAGACCTCAATGCCTTCCCCTCCTTCCGCCCAGGCAAAGCGGAGCGCGTACTCGAACGGCAGACGTAGCCTCGGGCTCGCGTCACCGTAACAGGAACCCGGGTGCCCGTGACGAGCGACTTAGGATACGGACGCCATGCTCACAGTCGTCGACCATCCGCTGGCCCAGCATCTGCTGACATCGCTCAGAGACGCGACCACTCCACCCGCGGTGTTCAGGTCGCTTACCAGACGACTGACCCTCACATTGGTCCTCGATTCGACTCGGGAGCTGGCGACGAGGCCCGAGATGGTGGCGACGCCACTCGAGGAGATGCAGGGTGCCCGGCTGAGCTCGGACATCGTCGCGGTCCCCATCCTCCGGGCGGGCCTCGGGATGCTGGAAGCGGTGACCGACACCTTCCCCGATGTGGCGGTGGGATACATCGGGCTCGAGAGAGACGAGGAGACGCTGCAGCCCACCGAGTACTACGAGAAGCTGCCGCCACTCGAGGGGAGGCAGGTGCTGCTGCTCGACCCGATGCTCGCCACTGGGGGATCGGCCGTCCGCGCCGCTACGAGCATCCTGTCCCGCAAGCCCGCATCGCTCCGGATGATCTCCGTGGTCGCCGCGCCCGAGGGAGTCAGCGCGCTCGAGGCACCCATCCGGAGGTCCCCATCTTCACGGCCGCGCTCGATCGGGAGCTGAACGACAACGGGTACATCCTTCCCGGCATCGGCGATTTCGGGGACAGGCTCTACGGGACCGAGCCCTAGACCTACTCTTCCCATCCCTTGGCGATGAGGAAGCCCCGGGCCCGCTCGATCAAGGGGTAGCGCTCGACCATCCGCCAGAACCTGGGCGAGTGCGAAGGCGCGAGGAGATGTGCGAGCTCGTGCATCACCACGTAGTCGCGTACCCAGGAAGGCCACCCCGCCACCCGGTCGGAGATGCGGATCGCGCCGTCCTCCGGAGTGCAGGAACCGAAGCGATCGCGCTGGTTGCCGACGTAGCGGAGCTCGTTCCACCTGAGCTTGCCGTCGAAGTAATCTCGGTTGAGCCGTTGGGCGGTGCGTTCGAGGCCGCGGCGGGCGTTGAGACGCTGGAGCCTCTCCTGCTCGGTGAGCCGCGTGACCATCTTGTGGACCCAGGTTCGCTCTTCGGTCCTGGACATGCCCGCGGGGAGCCTGACGACAACCCTTCCCTCCCGGCGCTCGGCCGTGATCGTCTTGCGTCTACGCGGGCTCCGGACGACCTCAACCTTCACGGTCCTTCGGATGGTACGAGCGACCGGCGATCAGGGCAAAGTCGCAGGTCA
>JBOGVX010000122.1:0-4143 GCA_050693165.1 Actinomycetota bacterium
CAACCCGAACATCTGAGTGAGCGGCGGCGGGCGGGGGGCGTTCACGTCCCCCGCCCGCAGTCCGGAGCGGTCACCAGCCACAGCTCGTGCAGCCACACGAGCCGGTCGCAGCGGGCCCGGTCGTTCATCACGTGACCCGCCCATCAGACGCTCTGCCAGTGTCACACTTCGTGCCACGGCCTCGTCTCGGAACCGACCCCGACCGGGGATCGGCTGGATCGCCAACGGAGCTGCGTTGCTTGCTCGGATAGGCGCGGACCCGCGGGACGGCGAGGATCTTCGCCGGAAGAAGGCGCTCCTCATCCTGATCGCGGTCCTGATCGCGCCCGTCTCCGTGGTGTGGGGCATCATGTACCTCGCGCTCGGCTCGGCGGTGGGCATCGCTCCGCTGGTCTACTTCGCCATCTCGGTCGCATCGCTGGTGGTGTTCTCGCGAACCAGGAGCTTCCGGTTCCTCCTGCTCGTCCAACTCGTCGACATCCTCGTCGCGCCGACGGCCGGCGGTCAGATGCTCGTGGGCGGGTTCCTCCCCTCCGGCGCCGTTGGGCTCTGGGGCATCCTGGCTCCCCTGGGGGGCCCTCGTCTTCCTCGAGATGCGCCAGGCCGTCCGTTGGTTCGCCGCGTTCCTGGCCGTCTTCGTGGTCACGGGGATCCTCGGCGAGGTGCTGTTCACCAACGCGGACCTCCCGGTGGGGTTCACGAGCACCATGCTCGCGTTGAACGTCATCGGCGCCGCCTCCGTGGCATTCACGCTCCTCGCGGTCTTCGCCCACCAGCGCATAACGGCGCTCACGGCGCTCCGAGCCGAGCAGGAGAGGTCCGAAGAGCTCCTCCTCAGGGTCCTGCCGCGCCCGATCGCCGAGCGACTGAAGAGCTCCCATCGAACGATCGCCGACCAATTCGTCGCGGCCTCGATCCTCTTCGCCGACGTCGTGGACTTCACCCCGCTCGCGGAGCGCCTCCCGCCGGCCGACGTGGTCGACTTCCTCGACCAGCTCTTCTCCGAGTTCGACGCGCTCGTGGAGCGGCACGGGCTCGAGAAGGTCAAGACGATCGGCGATTGCTACATGGCCGTCGCGGGGGTGCCCGATCCGCGCCCGGATCACGCGCGCAAGGCTGCGCTCCTGGCGCTGGACATGCGGGACGTGGTTGCGACCTCGTCGGTGGCCGCCCGGCCGGCTCCGGGAGACTTCCGGGGAGCACGGATCATCCGGCTACGGGGCTTCCTGGAGACCCTCGCGAGGGAACCGGGCGGGTAGGAGGGTCTCCGGTCGCGAACGGTCCCGCAACGGTCCCGCGAAGGGATGCGAAACGATGGGCAACGTTGCGAAACGATGAGCACTCGAATGCGCTGGTCAGAGCCACTTTCCGGCCGTTTCCGCAGGTCACGAGATCGGCCTCATCCGCCCTTACAAGGCGGAGGTCGGTGGTTCGAAACCACCAGCGCCCACCAGCTGTGCTGACCCGGGATGAGCCTCTGTCTGGTCGTAACCCTCGAACTGTCGGGCCTTTCTGCCGGAACCGAAGAACCGGTCTCTCTATCGCTGTACGGGAGCGCCCCTATCGGGTGGAGGTCGGCCGCCGGCGTCGCGCAGGGTTCGGTGTAGATCCGCCCACGGATGAGCGCGTCTGGCGCTAGCGTCAGGCCGCCACCCGGCCATCGACCATTCCATCCAAACCCGTCTTCTCCCGGATGGTGCGTAGGAGCGCGTTGACAGCGGGTGACTGCCTACCTTAAGGTTATCCTGTAGGAGGACGAGGCGTGGAGAAGTTCCTGGGGATCGAGGAGGCCCGCGCGAAGCTGGGCCGGCTGGCGGAGGAGGTCTCCGAGGGGGCAGAGCCGGTGGTGCTCGCCAAGAAGGGACGGGCTCTGGCGGTACTCGTCGGCCGGGAGGAGTACTCGAGGTTCAAGGAGGCTGCCACCCGCCGGATCCGTGATGAGCTCGCCGCCCGCCTTGCGGAGGTCCGCAGACGAGTCAAGAAGGCGGGGATGAAGCCGGGGGTAGTGGACGAGGCCATCGCCGCGGTCCGAGAGCTGGGTTGATCTGGGCGGTTCTGGACACGAACACGCTGGTGTCCGGGATGGGATGGGGCGGGGTGCCGGGCAGGGTGGTCGACCTCGCGCTCGCCGGTCGGTTCGTCATGGTCACCAGCCGGCCGCTGCTGAGCGAGCTGGCCCGCGTCCTCAGGCGACGGAAGCTGGCCGGCGTCTTTGCCGAGTCGGCCGAGATCGTCCGCCTGATCGAGGCCGCGAGCGTTGTGGTCGAGCCGACCAGGACGCTCCAGGTCGTGGCCGAAGATCCAGCCGACGACCGGGTACTCGAGGCCGCGGATGCGGCGCAGGCAGACTTCATCGTCACCGGCGACCGCCATCTGCTGGACCTGGGAGCCTTCGAGGGCGCGAGGATCGTCCGTCCGCGCGCCTTCCTTGAGGTTCTTGCGAAGGAAGCGGGCGATCGGGAATGAGTGCGCCCGATTCCGTCCGGGGCTGCCCGGTTTCCGACCCGGATGGGGCCTTTCTTGGCGGCAACGGTCCCGCAACGGTCCCGCGAAGGGATGCGAAACGATGGGTAACGTTGCGAAACGTTGATCACTCATATCCGCTGCTCAACGCGGCTTTTCAGCTGTTTCCGCAGGTAGTCGGGATGCCCTCATCCGCCCTTACAAGGCGGAGGTCGGTGGTTCGAAACCACCAGCGCCCACCGGAACTGGGTCAGAAGCTTCTCTACGGGACTATGGGGTGGCAGGCATGTCCTGACCGATGACGAAAGAACGTCCGCCCTCGGTCGATGTCTCGTCCCAGGAGTACGTCGTCTCGAACTCGTCGACAGTGGTCTGGAACTGAAGAAGTGTATATGCGCGCGGCAGATACAGGATCGAACCGGTCGCGAGGGTTTCCCGAAGGGGAGCGGGGACCCTCTCGGCTGCCATGGTCACCGACACGCGCTTTCCCGAATACGTTATGTCGGAGGGGGCGACGGGGAAGTACTCGGCCGGCTGCGTCCCACACTTGATCCCGTACCGGGCACGGGTGATCTCGGTGCTGTCGGCGTAGTCCTTCGAGAACCAGCTGACTCGGCATTCGCCCACGCTCCATGCCATCTCGTAGTGGTAGTGGCGGACTCGATCCTCCACACTGCCGTACATCTCTACGGTCGTGACGAGCTCGCGGAGCCGATAGTCAACAATCGCCCCGCTGGTGTCGTACACGGGATCCCACGTCGCGCCGAACCAACCCGCGCATATATCGGCTTCCGGCGTGTAGGTCTGCAGGCTGTTGGGACTTCCACTGCCACACGAATCCTCAATCTCTGGTTCCTCTACTCCTGCTGTCGCGGCTGTTGGTGCAAGTAGGACGAGCAGGGAGAGGGTCGCTCCGGCGAGCTTCCAGATCTTCACGGGCACCTCCTGGTCGCAGGCTTTTGGTCTTCTTCGCCGTCGGATCGTTCAGTCCTCTTGTGCATCTGAACAGTCTTTGGGGGGGTCCTTGTCTGAATTGGCAGTCGGGTCCCCTTTTAGACCAATCCGCACCGGTGCGGTGGGCGGGACGAAGAAGCTGTCGCGTCGCGGGTCCACATTGGTGAACTCGAAGCGGCTCAGACCATTCCCGTACTCGAGCTCTACCGGGGAGGAACCCGTCGAAGGCATCTGATTCGCGTGGCCCTGGCTCAGGATGAGAACGAGCTCCTCACCCTCGTGCAGTACCGCCTCAAGGGGAATCAGGTTGATCGTCAGCCCCATCGCTTGGCCGTTGTGGACTCGTCGTAGTCGCTGTGATGCTCGCGGCTCAAAACCCGATCAACTCCTGGCGGAGATGGTCCGCCTGCTCGCGCCCCCGGCGGCCCCGGCCGCGTCGTACACAGCTCCTCAGGGGCGGCGCTGGACGCCACCCAGACCTCCACGACCGGCACGGCCGTGATGAAGGGGGCGACAAGGCTGCCCGCCGCGGCACCAGTCAGCGCACGATCGATGCCGGCGGCGCGCGGCGGACAGGGGCCGGCCCCGAGCTCGCGGACGAGCGGCTGTGAGTTCTGGGCGAGGAGGTGGGCGAGGGGCCGGGTCGGTCGGTCCGCGGTCTCCTCGGCCCAGAGGTCGAGGAGGGCCGTCGGGTTGGTGATCCGCCGGAAGCGCCTCCCACCGGCC
>JBOGVX010000123.1:0-3684 GCA_050693165.1 Actinomycetota bacterium
TCCACCAGCAGGTCCCTCCTCTTTCGAGCCGCTACTCGATCCTGAAGCGTCCTTCAGTGCGGCAGAACCACTGCGCGTAATCCGCTACCGGGTCGTAGTTGTGCAGCTTCGCAAGCCATGAGGCGTCGAACTGCGTCCTGGTCGGGGTGGGCGCATCCGCGTCGAACTGCAGGATGTCGATGCCCCTGGCGTAGTCAACCGTGTAGATGGTCTCGTCATCGATCCAATACGAGGCGGAAGCCTCGCCAACCACGGGCTGGAAGTAGCCGAGCTGCTTGATCTTGGCGGTCTTGCCGTCGATCTCGAAGACCCGGGTGCCGTGGTCGTACCAGCCGTTGGACGTGATGATCTTTTCGTGGGTGCTGGCCGGGCTGATGTCGAACCAGTGGCCCGAGCAACCCATGGCGTTCACGGCTGGATCGCCGTCTCCGCCGTCGTAGTCGCCGTTGATCGGACGGAAGACGTCCACGACCTTGAACGGTTTCGCACCGGGCTGGTCGAAGTTGCTTAGGTCGTAGGTGGCGAACGGTCCGCTGCCCGAGCCGCAGGAGGGCCCGAAGTTCGTCTCGCCCTCACCCAGGAGGATCTCGCCTGGACGCAGGTTCGGGTCCGCGATGTCCTCGGGGGTCAGGCGGGGATTGTAATCCGTCGGGAAAGGCCTGAGGTTGTTGTGCTGGTAGGCGGTCTTCTTCTGGTTCATCGACGTGCGGTCGCTCTCGGCGATGACGATGGGGGCCTTGGGGTCGTCCGAGACATCCAGGACCCTGATGGGCGTCGTGTCCGTCCACACCAGGCCGGTCCCGGGCTCCACGGTCACGTGGTGGCCGTTGCCGGGCCAGCTACCGGCGCTCTTGGGATTGGCCTTGTCTCGGAAATCGTAGATCTGCCCCTCCGAGCCATAGGCCCAGTCGCATGCGGGGTCGATGCACTCGATCGTGTGTGCGGCGTTGAGCGGCATGGTTCCCCTGAGGACGAGCGAGACCAGCCCACCTGGGAGCGTGATCGCCTCGAAGATGTGGGTGTAGAGGAAGCCCTGGAACTCGCTGGAAAGGACCCATCTCCCGTCGGCGGAGACCGCGATGTCCTCATTCTCCCAGTTGTAGAAGTCGACGGCTCCGAGCAGCAGGGGGAGCGTCGGGTCGGTGACGTCGTAAACGGAAAGTCCCTTGACGGTGCTCACATAGAGCCGCTTCTGAGCCCCGAGCTTGACAACGCGCGCGCTGACGGCGGGTGACTCGAAGGCCAGCGTGGCGAAGTAGGTGATGTTCGAGGACATGAAGCCGCCCACGCCCGGGCCGAGGTTGACGAGCTTGGCCGGCACCGGACCGGTCACGGCCTGCGAGGCCGGGGTCGCGGCAAGGCCGCAGAGGCTTAGAGCGATTGCCAAGATCAGGCTGCGAGCGCGCACGTGAGCTCCTTTGAGATCGGGATGAGAATCCTTGCCATGTATTTCGCCCCCGGGCTCTCTGATTCCTGCTCCGACAAGAAGGGCCGGCGAGCAGGCCGAGGCGAGGCGGTTAGTCGGATTCGCACCTTTGTTCCTTGACCTTGACTACTTTCCGTACGTAAAGTCGCGTAGAGACCGGCCAAGAGGAGGCTGCTGTGGAAGATCGGGCAGTGTTTCGTTGGGGGTCGTGGGCGGCGATCATCGGGGGCATCGCGGCCCTGGTAGTCAACTTCACGCATCCGCGACCCGAGAGCTTCGCGGATCCGATTGCGGAGGAGATCCGGATCGTCGGGGCCTCGGACGCATGGATATCGATCCACGTCGGGATCCTGATCGCCTCGCTACTGATCACGTTCGGGCTCTTCGCGCTGGCGCGCTCCATGAAGGGTGGGCCGGCCGAGGGGATCGCTCGCATCGCTCTCGGCTCGCTGCTGATATCGACGCCGATAGCCATCATGACCTTCCTTGTGGACGGCTACGGGATGAAAGCCGTGACCGATTCCCTGGCCACCGACCCAACACAGATCGGCGCGGCGACCGCTGTGGGCCACATCGGCTGGGCGTTGTTCATGGGCACCGTGATGACGTTCCTCGGTATCTCGCCGGCCCTGTTCGGTTGGGCTGCGGCCACCGACGGCCGGTACCCGAAGTGGATGGGCTGGACGGCTGTCCTGTTCGGGATCGCCTCGGTCGCGATCGGGATCACCGGGATCATCAACGGGGGAACCCAGGCGCTGTTCATCGCGTTCTCGATCTCCTCGGGCATCCTTACCCTGTGGGTGATCGCGTTGGGGATCATGCTCGGGCGTAGGGCCTCGGAGCCGGTCCCGATCCCGGAGGGCAAGCCCACGCGCACCAAGGCCATCACTCGCTGAGAAGTAGTGGCATGAAGAGGGGGCGGCCGAGGCCGCCCCCTCTTCGCTTAGTAGGGAGGGTTGATTAGCAGGTGGCCGCGTCTTCCGGGGATACCTTCGTGGGAGCCAGCGTCGGGCTGTTGAAGGTGATCCCGCCCGGGATCTCGGTGGCACCCCAGACCCAAGCCGCTGCCTGGTCGAGGTAGAACTGGTCGATCGTCACCTGGATCGAGTGCTCCTCTTCTCCGTCCCCGTCCTCGGTGGCGAAGCCGTCGGTCTTCACATCGATGACGTTTCCGCTCGCATCCTTGATCTCCTTGGCGCAGCCGATCTTCTGGATCGAGAACGTCATCTTCTCGGTCAGTCCGGTCGAGCTCAGCTCGGGGGTAAGGGCGATCTCGAGGCCCTGCGTGGTTCCGTCTCCGAAGAGATGCTCCCCGTCGATGCTGACCCGGAGGCCGACGCTGAAGGTGCCGGCCACCCGCACCTGCGACAGCAGGAGGTTGTGGAGCTCGAACTTCATGTTCTGGATGTTCCCCGTGAAGGTTCCGTTGTAGACGAGGTCGTACGGGGTGGCAGGCTGGGTCCCGTAGACCAAGACGTCCAGGTGCCCGCACCCGGCGCCCGCCTGAAAGGACTGAGTTGGAGCAGTGGTGCTCCAGGACGGGTAGGCGCCCTGGACCGCGTTGAGGTTGTTGACCTTCTGCGCGCAGGCGAAGTACGTGGTCTCCGGTCGGAAGGTGGGGTGGATCCCGGCGTGAGTGGCGCTGGCGGGAGATGCGAGCGGCAGCGTCGCTGCGATGGCAAGGATCGCCGCGGGCCACATACGGGGTCTGGTTCGGATCATCCCGATGCCTCCTTTCTTAGTCGGACATCGGCGGGCGTACAGGAGGGTTTCGAGGGATCGGACCTGTTTCCCTTCGTGCACGTGCACAAAGCCTGGTGGCGGGTCAGCGCTGGAGGCTGACGCGATCGCCGACCTCGATGCCTCGTCCTGCGAAGAAGCCCTGGTTCACCTCGAGCGCCCCGATCCAGGTCACGTTCGGGTCGTAGATCGTGCATGGGTCCGCTCGACAGGGATCCACGTCGAGGATCGCGAGGATCTCACCCTCCTCATCCCAGAAGGCGACCGAGAGGGGGATCAGGGTGTCCTTCATCCAGAAGGGCTGGCTCACGGGCTCCTCCTCGAGGAACACCATCCCGGAGCTCTCAGCCATCTCCTCGACCCCCATCAGGCCTTTTTGCTGCGATTCGGTCGTCTCCGCTATGGCCACGTCCACGACCACCTCAGCTCCTCCGGTATCGAGGGCGAGCGAGCCGCTTGGGAGCCCCTCCACGGGCGGCCCCGACCCACCGCACGCGGAGAGGAGCAGGCTCGTCAGC
>JBOGVX010000124.1:0-10119 GCA_050693165.1 Actinomycetota bacterium
GCCGGGGCCTTTCCGTAGACATAGTCGTCGACGGCGGCATCAACGCGGAGACCGGGCGCAGATGCATCTCCGCCGGCGCGACGGTTATCGCGGCTGCGTCCTCGATGTTCCGCGCCGGCGATCCCGTGGAGTCAGCCCGCAAGCTGGCCGAGGCCGCGAGGGGCGACGATGGGTGACGTCCTGCTAGTCGTCGACGACGACCCGGATATCGCGCGCTTCATCGAGGTGAACCTGCGAACTCACGGCTTCGAGGTCCATCTGGCTTCCGACGGGGTCGAGGCCCTCGAGAGGGCGCAGGAGATCCGGCCCGACCTCGTACTCGTGGACGTGATGATGCCTCGCATGGATGGGTTCCAGGTCGTGGACCACTTGCGCTCGGATCCTCGGACCGCGAACACCTCGATCATCATGCTGACCGCGAAGGCACTGACCGCGGACAAGGTGCTCGGCATCACGGCGGGAGCGGACGACTACATCATCAAGCCGTTCGACCCCGTCGAGCTCGTCGCCCGCGTGAAGGGAACCCTCCGCCGTGCCAGGGAGATGCGAGCCATCTCGCCGCTCACAGGCCTGCCGGGGAACGCGCGCATCCACGACGAGCTGCTCGGGCGCATCGCTTCAAATCGACCTTTCGCGCTCCTCTACGCCGACCTCGACAACTTCAAGGCATACAACGACCACTATGGCTTCCTGCGTGGAGACGACGCACTGCGCCAGATCGCTCGGGCCATCCAGGACACCTGCCTCCAGCTGGGGGGGAGCGAGGTGTTCGTCGGTCACCTGGGCGGTGACGACTTCGTCATGGTAGCGCCGGTCAGTTTGGCCGAGGAGCTGTGCCGGCAGATCATCGAGGCCTGCGAGAAGGTCATCACGGGGCTGTACGAGGAGGAGGACCGGACGCGAGGCTTCGTCGAGCTCGAGAACCGTCAGGGCAAGCTGGAGCGCTTCCCGCTGTTGTCCGTGTCGATCGGCGTCGCGACCACGGACAGGCGGAGCTACTCTCATCCAGGCGAGGTCGTGAGCGTCGCCACCGAGCTGAAGGAGTTCGCCAAGCGCACCGAGGGCTCGAAATACGTCTTCGACAGGCGGTCGGACACGGGTCCCGAAGGCCAGCGGTAGCCGTATACTTGGCCTGAATCCAATAAGGATCGTCTTCGGGGCGGGGTGGAAATCCCCACCGGCGGTGAGAGTCCGCGACCCCCTGAGAGCCACTCAGGGGTTGACCCGGTGAAATTCCGGGACCGACGGTCAGAGTCCGGATGGGAGAAGGCGAGTCTGCGGGCGCGCTGGCGCTCGCATGCTCCGCGTCCCCACCGTCCCGGGAAAGGCTTCGAGTGGACGACGTCTGGATGCGGAAGGCCATGGAGCTCGCGGGTCGGGGGACCGGCCTCGTATCACCCAATCCCCTCGTCGGCGCCGTGGTCGTCCGCGACGACGAGGCCGTGGGGGAGGGCTGGCACGAGGGACCCGGGAGGCTCCATGCCGAGGCTGTCGCGCTCGCTGCGGCTGGAAAGAAGGCTCGCGGGGCGACTCTCTACGTAACGCTCGAGCCATGCGCCCACCAGGGGAAGAATCCTCCTTGCGTCCCACTCGTCATCGACTCGGGAATCGCCCGAGTCGTCGTCGCTACCCTCGACCCCAATCCGCTCGTCGACGGCCGCGGGATCGCTGCCCTGCGAGGTTCGGGCATAGAAGTGGAGACCGGCGTTCGCGAGCACGATGCACTTCGGCAGAACGCCGGGTTCATCAAGCACATCCGGACTGGGCTCCCGCACGTAACCCTCAAGATGGCGGCCTCCCTCGACGGCAAGGCCGCGGCCAGAGACGGGACCTCCAAGTGGATCAGCGGAGGACCGGCCCGCGAGGAGGTTCATCGGCTCCGTGCAACCGCGGGAGCGATCGTGGTGGGTGCGGGGACGGCCTTCCGTGACGATCCATCGCTCACTGCTCGTCACCCCGAGTTTCCCGGCCGCCGGCCTCTTCGAGTGATCGTCGACGGTGCAGGCATCGTTCCCGAGACCCACTCGGTCTTCACGGATCAAGCCGCCCCCACGCTGGTGGTGACCAGCGAGTCGGCGCCGGCCGGACTTCGGGATGCCTGGGCCGATGCGGGCGCGGAGGTGCTGGTCCTTGCGGAGCCGGGCTCCCATCGAGTCGCTATGGACAGGCTGCTCGCCGAGCTCGGGAAGCGAGAGATCCAGCGTGTGCTGATCGAAGGTGGACCAACGCTCGCCTGGGAGGTCGTGCGGCTCGGTCTCGTGGACGAGCTGGTGCTGTTCCTCGCCCCGATCCTCGTGGGCGGACGTGACGCGCCGAGCGTGCTGATGGGCGAGGGGATCGCGAGCATCGCCGACCCCCATCGCGTGAATGTGATCGAGGTGAGCCGCGTGGGCGACGACATAAAGGTGGTTGCGGATGTTCACCGGGATAGTTGAGGAGCGCGGCCGGGTGCGGTCCGCCGGCCGGAGGCTCGAGATCGAGGCCGCGAGCGTCTCCACCGACGCATCCCTGGGGGACTCGATCTCGGTGAACGGCGTGTGTCTGACGGTCGCGGAGCGGCACAACGGGACGCTCTCGTTCGACCTGGCGGAGGAGACCATCGATCGGTCGACGCTCGGGGCGCTTTCCGCGGGCGATCCCGTGAACCTGGAGCGCCCGGTCACGCCGGTCACGAGGCTCGGCGGCCATCTGGTTCAGGGCCACGTCGACGCCGTGGCAACGGTGGTGACGAGTGAGCCCGCCGAGGGCGGGGAGATCATGACGATCTCGATACCGGCCGAGCTGCGGCCTTACATAGTCGAGAAGGGCTCGATCGCCGTCGACGGCGTGAGCCTCACCGTGGCGAGCGTCGATGGCGGGAGCTTCAATGTGGCGCTCATCCCGCACACGCTCGGGGCCACGACGCTTGGAACAGTTGAGGTCGGAGATGGGGTCAATCTGGAAGTGGACGTGATCGCGAAGTATGTAGAGAGCCTGCTTGGGAGGAGACCATGAAAGGGGACACCCGCGAGACAAGTGTGAGCGTCCACACGGACGACGACGTGTTCGCAACGGTCGAGCAGGCCCTAGAGGAGATCCGCACGGGCCGCATGGTGATCGTCGTGGACGACGCGGATCGCGAGAACGAAGGCGATCTCATCATCGCGGCAGAGAAGACCACCCCCGAGGCCCTGGCCTTCATGGTGCGCCACACCAGCGGCGTCGTGTGCATGCCGGTCGTGGGGGAGCGTCTCGACGAGCTCCAGATTCCGATGATGGTGAACGACAGCACGGACTCCCAGCGGACGGCGTTCACGGTTTCGATCGACGTCACGAAGGACACGACAACGGGGATATCGGCGGCCGATCGCGCCGCGACGATCCTTGCCGTCATCGATCCCGAGACGAAGCCAGCCGACCTGGTTCGCCCCGGTCACGTGTTTCCGCTTCGCTACCGGGAAGGCGGAGTGCTCAAGCGCGCCGGACATACCGAGGCGGCGGTCGATCTCGCCAAACTCGCCGGCCTGTATCCCGCGGGTGTCCTCTGCGAGATCGTGAACGACGACGGCACGATGGCCAGGCTGCCGGACCTGGTGCGCTTCGCTCGCCAGCACGGGCTGCTCATCCTGTCGATCGCACAGATGATCGAGTACCGGCGCCGCCGAGAGCTCCTCGTCAGCAGGGTTGCGGAGGCGGGTATCCCCACGGAGTACGGGGAGTTCCGCGCCCTCGGCTACGAGAGCCTCGTGGACGGAAGGGTGCACGTGGCGATGGTGCTCGGCGAGCTCGGCGAGGGGGACGACATCCTGGTGCGTGTCCATTCCGAGTGCCTCACCGGTGACGTGTTCCACTCTCTCCGGTGCGACTGCGGTACGCAGCTCGACGATGCGCTCCGCAAGATCGGCGCCGCCGGTCGCGGCGTCCTCCTGTACATCCGGGGCCACGAGGGGAGGGCGATCGGCCTCACCCACAAGCTTCGCGCCTACCAGCTCCAGGAGCAGGGCCGCGACACGGTCGAGGCGAACGAGGAGCTCGGCTTCGCCGCCGACCCGCGCGACTACGGGATCGGCGCGCAGATCCTCTACGACATCGGTGTGCGCAGCATGCGGCTGATGACGAACAACCCGGCGAAGCGAGCGGGGCTCGACGGCTACGGCCTCTCGATCGCGGAGAGGGTGCCGCTCGAGACGAAGCCCACGCTAGAGAACACGGCCTACCTCCGCGCGAAGCGCGAGAAGATGGGACACATCCTCACGAACCTCGAGGAGGTCGAGGGCGCATGAAGGTCCGCGAGGGTTCGCTGGGGGAGCTGGCCGGTCGCAGGTTCGCGATCGCAGCGTCCCGCTTCAACGGGATAGTTACCTCAAAGCTCGTGGAGGGCGCGATCTCGGCGTTCCAGCGTCACGGAGTGGTCGAGGAGGACGTGGAGATGGCCTGGGCTCCAGGCGCCTTCGAGCTGCCGCTGGTGGCACAGAGGCTCGCGGTTTCCGGGCAGTTCGACGCGATCGTGTGTCTCGGCGCCGTGATCCGGGGCGAGACCGCCCACTTCGACTTCGTCGCGGGCGAATGCGCCCGCGGGATCCAGCGAGTAACTCTGGACACCGGCGTCCCCTGCGTGTTCGGCGTACTGACCACAGAGACCCTGGAGCAGGCCCTGGATCGAGCAGGCGGCAAGCACGGCAACAAGGGATGGGAGTCGGCGACCGCCGCGATCGAGATGGCGTCGCTGCTCGACGAGCTGCCCAAGCAGGAGGGCTGAGGGATGATCGTCGAGAAGCCGTGGGGAAAGGTCGCCACCTACGCCCTCAACCAGCCATCATCCGTTCGGGTGATCACGATCGAGCCCGGGCAGGTGACCAGTGAGCACTACCACCAGCTACGAGACGAGATGTGGGTCGTGCTGGACCCGGGTCTGCGTATCCAGATAGGGAATCGCGAGATCGACGCAGATCCGGGATCAGAGTTCGTGGTCCCCGCCGAGGAGCCTCACCGGATCACCAATAACGGTGAGAAGCGAGGACGGGTGCTTGAGATCGCGCACGGGTACACGACCGAGGACGACACGTTCAGGCTTCAGGACGACTACGGACGGCCCTTGGAGCCGAAGTGGTAGTCCTGCCTGGTGACGACGTCGATCACCCGTCCGCCGTCTGAGGAAGTCTCGATGACGATGGCCGGCTCCTCGACCGGGAGCTGAACCTGGACCGAGGCGGCCGTGTAGATCTCGCCCTGCCAGTACAGATCCTCAAGGAGCGCGACGATCTCCGGCTCGAACGACTTGCCCGAGTGGGTACGCAGGTAATCGAGCACCTCCGGAACCGGCTGCGGCCGCCGGTACGGACGGTTGCACGTGAGCGCCTCGAACACGTCGGCGACCGCGACGATCCGGCCGGTGAGGGGGATTGCCTCGCCCTCCAGGCCCCGCGGGTAGCCCGATCCGTCCCACTTCTCGTGATGGGACCGGACACCCTCCGCGATCTGGCGAAGGTCCGCGGACACCGAAAGCAGGAGGTTGGCGCCGATGTCCGAGTGGCGTCGCATCGAGACGACCTCGTCCGGAGTGAGTGATCCGGGCTTCTGAAGGATCCTCTCCGGGATGGCGATCTTGCCGAGATCGTGAAGGAGCCCCGCCCAGTAAACGGCCCGCAACGTCCCCTGGGCGAGGCCCATCGTGATCCCGATCGCTCGCGCGTTGTGAGCGACCCGGGAGGAGTGGCCGCTCGTCGGTTTGTCCCTGAGGTCGACCGTCGAGGCGAACGTGCTGAGCGTCCGCGAGTGGAGGGTCGAAAGCTTCTCTGCAAGCGCACGGTTCTGGGCAAGCCGCCGTTCCAGCAGCGCGTGGGCTGCGCCGAAGGCCCACCCGATCAGGGTGAACATCAGCGCGCGAACCATCCACGAGCCCGTGGCCTCTGCCGAGGCGGTCACGGCGGGCGAGCTGGCCAGACCCGCGACGAGACCCGCGACCATGCTTCCCCACGACTTGAACAGGACCGCCGACAGGAGGATGGGCAGGTAGAGGAGGTGAACGAAGGGAGTGGGAAGTCCTCCCGACTGACCTATCGCCCAGACGCCGGCAAGCATCAGCACCGACACGCCGGCGCTTCCTGCGACGAGGCGGCCGAGCCGCGCGCCGCGCACGGACTCGAGTAGCTCGCGGGATATCGCGAAGACCCTGCTCGTTCTTGACTCACTGCGGGGAAGTGCATGGGCCATGGGAGCGTAAGATTGCTCCTGAACGACGACTCTGGATAGTCGGAATTTCGGCGGAGGGACTCGTCCCCCGTTCGGAGGACTGCGCTTGTAGTAGGAGGACTGTCATTGATGGTCGAAATTGGCCTTGCGTGCTGCGCTCTGTGCTAGTCTCCCGGACCGTTGGATCGGCGGGCTGCCGCCGCGTAGCAAGGAGGTAGGTTTGGCCCAGGGAACGGTGAAGTGGTTCAGCAACGAGAAGGGGTACGGGTTCATCGCCCGTTCCGACGGGGAGGATGTGTTCGTACACTTCTCCGCGATCACCGGAGACGGCTACAAGACCCTCAACGAGGGCCAAGAAGTCGAGTTCGACATCGTCGATGGCCCCAAGGGCCAACAGGCAGCGAACGTCCGTCCGGTCGGGTAGCTCGAACCGCGAAGACGTCAAGGAGGCCCCCCACCGGGGGCCTCCTTCCTTTCCCCCTCAGGTTTCTCTTTCCCCCTCAGGTTTCCGCACGGTCTCTCAGCTTTCCCCAATATGGCGTCTACCTGAGATGGAGTCGTCCAATCATCTCTGTCAGACCCCCGTGGTTTGCTTCGACGAGCATGCGAGCGGAGGAGAGATGTGACCTGATCGCGGCTCGTCAGCACGGCGTGTTGACTCGCCGTCAAGCTCTCGCGGCAGGTTTGTCGAAGGGCTCGATCGGCGCCCGGCTCGAGTCCGGTCGCTGGAGGATGGTGCAGCCCGGTGTCTACTCGGCGCGCTCGGTTCCCGCTTCATGGCATCAGAGGCTCATGGCCGCGGTGCTTTCCGGCGGTGAGGCTGCCTTAGCCAGTCACCGATCTGCCGCAACGCTATGGGGACTCGGCCTCGAGGGGAAGGTGAGGATCGAGATCTCGGTGACCGCAGGAAGGCGGATCAAGGGTGCGATCGTGCATCGTCGGAAGCCGGGCGACCAGGCAAGGGTAGCCCGCGTGAACGGGATCCCCACGACCGCCATGGAGAGGACACTCCTTGATATTGCTGCGGTGGTCCCCGCTGAGCATGCGGGTCTCGCCCTGGACAAGGCCCTCCGTCGCGGAAACGCAACCCTACGGGAGATGAGATCTTTCCTCGAGTCGTTGGGCCCGAAGGGTCGGCCTGGGAGCCGGGTCCTTCGAGAGCTGATCGCGGCTCGCGACGGGCGGGACGCCCAAACGGAGTCCGAGCTCGAGTCGAAGCTGTTGCACCTGCTGAGGAGGCGCCGGGTCCCGATGCCGGTCCCTCAGTTCCGAGTCATGGATGGGGATCTGGTCGTTGGCAGGCTGGACTTCGCCTATCCGGATCATCGGATCGCCATCGAGACCGACGGTTACAGGTGGCATGGGGGCCCGGAGCGATGGAAGAAGGACATGAGGCGCGAGAACCGTCTCAAGCTGCTGGGCTGGACCCTTCTGCACTTTTCCTGGGAGGACGTTCACGACCGACCCGAGCTGGTCGCGAGCCAGGTCGGGGCCGCGCTCGGGGGACAGCTCCCGGGTATCGACAGTGGCGTGGCCTGGGCCTATACTCCGAGCCTGAATGACCGAGCTTCTACCACGCACGTGACCCCTGCAGCCCGTACTTCCCCGGAGGTGATCCCGAGTTTCCGTTGACCCGCGCATAAACGAGCGCATCCGCGCACCTCAGGTTCGGCTCGTGGGGGCCGACGGCGAACAGATAGGGATCGTCACGTCGCAGGACGCCTTGGAGCGTGCCGTGGCGGCCGATCTCGATCTGGTCGAGGTAGCCCCACAGGCCAACCCGCCCGTCTGCCGGATCATGGATTACGGCAAGTACAAGTACGAACGGGGGATGCGAGAGAAGGAGGCCCGCAAGAAGCAGGCTCGCATCGAGGTCAAGGAGATCAAGTTCCGGCCCAAGATCGACCGGCACGACTACGAGACCAAGAAGGGCCACGTGGTGCGCTTCCTGAACGCCGGAGCCCGAGTCAAGGTCACGATCATGTTCCGTGGGCGGGAGATGGCCCACACCGAGCTCGGGCAGCGGATCCTGGATAGACTGGTGGAGGACCTCGACGGGCTCGCCACCGTGGAGCAGTCGTCCAAGCTGGACGGGCGCAACATGGTGATGGTGGTGGCCCCGACCAAGAAGCCGGCCCCCAGGGTCCGGCCGACGAGGCCTCCTCGCCCGGAAGAGCCGGAAGAGCCGGGAGAGCCGGAGAAGGCAGCGGTCGAAGGACCTGAAGAAGTCACGGTTGACGAAGGAGTGAGCGAGTCGTGAAACAGAAGACCCATCGCGGCGCCGCGAAGCGGTTCCGCATAACGAAGAAGGGCAAAGTCCTGCACCGGGGGGCCAATCTCAGCCACTTCCTGGGCAAGAAGTCCTCAGGCCACAAGCGCCGCCTCCGCAAGGGCGGCGAGGTGACCGCTGAGAAGCCCGATATCAAGCGGCTGCTGGGGAAGAGGTAGCGGATGCCTCGGATCAAGAGAGCCGTCCACGGGCGCAAAAGGCGCAAGCAGGTCCTCGAGAGGGCCAAGGGTTACGTCGGCTCGCGTTCCAAGAGGCTGCGCGTAGCTCGCGAGCAGCTCCTTCACTCCGGCCAGTACGCCTACCGTGATCGCCGAAACAAGAAGAGGGACTTCCGGCGCTTGTGGATCACGCGGATCGGCGCCGCGGCCCGCCAGAACGGCATGAGCTACTCGACGTTCATTCGCGGGCTGAAGGACGCAGAAGTCGACCTCGACCGCAAGGTCCTCGCGGATATAGCGGTGCGAGACCCCGAGGGATTCACCGGCCTGGTCGAGGTCGCCCGCAAGGGCCTGGGGGCCTGACCCCCGCCGGGCGTACCCGGTGATCACAAGCACTCGGAACAAACGCGTCGGGGAAGCCGCACGGCTGAAGAAGCGCGGGCTCCGTGAGCAGTACAGGCAGTTCCTCGTCGAAGGCGCCCAGGCGACCGCCGAGGGTATTGCCGCTGGGGCCGTCGAGACCGTCTTCCACGTGAAGGGCTCGACCGGCCGTGTGCCCGAGGTGGTCGGCGATGCGGAGAAGGCCGGGCTCGAGGTCATCGAGGTCTCCGACTCGGTGATGGCCCACCTCACGTCCGCCGTGACACCCCAGGGGCTCGTCGCGATCGCCCGGTTCGTCGACAGCTCTTCGGTAGAGCTATCCGCGGTGGACGCGATCATCCCCGTCCTCTGCTCGGTCAGGGATCCGGGTAACGCGGGGACCATCCTTCGCTCCGCGGACGCCGCCGGGGCCACCGGCATCGCGTTCACGAAGGACTCGGTCGACGTCTACAACTCGAAGGCGGTGCGAGCATCGGCCGGCTCGCTGTTCCACCTTCCGATCGTGCGCGAGGCCGATCCTGTCGAGCTAGTCGAGCAGATGAAGGACGGCGGGGCACAGGTGCTGGCAGCCGACGCCGACGGTGACGTATCTGTATACGAGGCCGATCTGACGCGGCCGACCGTCCTGCTGCTCGGGAACGAAGCGTGGGGGTTGCTCGATGAAACCTCAGGGCTCGCGGACGCGTCCGTGAGGGTTCCGATCCGAGGCAAGGCCGAGTCGCTGAACATCGCGGCCGCCGCCGCGTTGCTGCTCTTCGAGGCCGCCCGTCAGCGCAGCGGCCGAGATGATGAGCTCGCGACCCTGATAGGAGCCAGCGTCCATGATCTGCGCCTTCCGTTGACGGCCGTAAAGGGGTTCGCGTCGACGCTCGTGGATCGCTGGGAGCAGTTCGACGAGGAGGCTCGAAAAGAGTTCGTGAGCGGGATGCTCCTGGACCTCGACCGCATCGCGTCCATGGTCACGTTGCTGGTGGACACCGCCCACCTGGAGCAAGGTCCGCTCGGTGGATCGGCGGAGCCCCTCGACGTCAGAGCTTCCATCGAGTCGATAGCCGGCGTGTTCGAAAAGAGCCTCGACTACCCCGACGTCGTTCTCGAGGGCGAGGCGGAGGCGAGGAT
>JBOGVX010000125.1:0-13210 GCA_050693165.1 Actinomycetota bacterium
CCACGGGCCCGATGACCTCGATCACTCGGCCCTGTGCTTTTCCGTTGTCAGCCATCTCTCACTCCTCGCTTGCCTGTGAAAGCGCTTCCGCGCCTCCCACGATCTCCATCAGCTCTGTCGTGATCTCGGTCTGTCGCGCCTGGTTCGCCACACGAGTCAGGCGGCGGATCAGGTCATCCGCGTTGTCGGTAGCGGCCTTCATGGCCCGGCGGCGGGCCGCATGCTCCGATGCCGCGGACTCGAGCATCGCGGCGAAGATCAGGGCGTTCACGTACCGGGGCAGCAGGGCGTTCAGAAGCACGCCAGGCTCGGGCTCGAAGATGTACTCGGGCTTGGGCTCCCCCGTTGCCTCTCCCGAGACCTCCTCGGGCGCGATGGGGACGAACCTGCGATCGACTGGCCGCAGGGTGAACGCGGACCGGAAGTCCGTGTAGGCCGCGTGGATCTGGTCGACCTCGCCGGCCATGAACGCCTCGGTCAGCGCGGTGCCGATCTCAGCCGCCGTCTCGTACGAGGGCACCTCGCTGACGCCATCCCAGCTCCGTGCGATGGGGACCTGCCGGAACCGGAAGTACGACTGCCCTTTCTTTCCCACAACGAACATGACGGGCTCCATGCCCTCGCCCCGGACCTTGCCGATGACGCGGTCGGCGCGGCGCAGCACGTTCGCATTGAGCGCCCCGGCCAGACCTCGATCCGAGCTGAGCACCAGCACCGCGGCCTTCTTCGGGTTCGGGCGCTCCTCGAGCAGCGGGTGGACCAGCGAACCGGTCTGCCGCGCGACGTCCTCCATCGCCTCGGTGAGACGGGTGGCATACGCCCGGATCTGCTCGACGCGCTGCTGGGCTTTGAGGATCCGCGAGGCGGCGATCAGCTCCATGGCGCGAGTGATCTTCATGATCGACTGCACCGAGCCGATGCGGCGGCGGATCTCCCGGAGCTTGGCTCCCAAGTTGGCCTACTCCTCGGCCTTCTTGTCAGGCTGCTCGCCGACGCGCTCCCAGCCCACGTCCTCCTTGAGCTTATCGATCGGGCCGCCGCCTGAACCGGCCGTCGTGGCCGGACCCTCCTCGCTGGGGCGGAACTGCTTCTTGAAATCGTCGATGGCGCCCTTGAGCTGCCCCTCGAGCTCCTCGGGGAGCTTGCCCTCGGATGCGATCGTCTGTCCGATCGACGCCTGCCGCGTCTCCAGGTACTGGAGTAGCTCCTCCTCGAACCGCTGCGCGTCCTCGACCGGAACGTCATCGAGGTAGCCGTTGGTGACCGCGTAGATCGAGATGACCTGCTGCGCCATCGGCCGAGGCTCGTACTGGAGCTGCTTCAGGATCTCGACGACACGAGCGCCTCGGTCCAGCTGGGCCTGGGAAGCCTTGTCCAGCTCCGAGCCGAGCTCGGCGAACGCCTCGAGCTCGCGGAACTGGGCCAGGTCGAGACGAAGCCGGCCGGCGACCTGCTTCATCGCCTTGGTCTGGGCGTTGCCACCGACCCGCGAGACGCTGATGCCGACGTTGATAGCGGGGCGGACGCCCGCGTAGAACAGCTCGTTCTCCAGGTAGATCTGCCCATCGGTGATCGAGATGACGTTCGTAGGGATGTACGCGGAAACGTCTCCACCCTTGGTCTCCACGATCGGCAGGCCCGTCGACGAGCCGCCGCCCAGCTCATCCGACAGTTTCGCGCAGCGCTCCAGCAGACGGGAATGCAGGTAGAACACGTCGCCGGGGTACGCCTCACGGCCGGCCGGGCGGCGCAGCAGCAGCGACACCTCGCGATAGGCCTCGGCCTGCTTCGAGAGGTCATCGAAAACGATCAACGCGTGCTGGCCGTTGTACATCCAGTGCTGAGCGAGAGCCGAGCCCGCGTACGGGGCGATGTACTTGAACGAGGACGGCACGCCGGCCGGCGCGCTGACGATGACGGTGTAGTCGAGCGCGCCGTTCTCGCGGAGGGCGGTCTCCACCTCGCGAACCGTGGAGGCCTTCTGCCCGATTGCGACGTAAACGCACTTGACCTGAAGCTTGGGGTCGCCCGTGGCCCAGTTCTCTCGCTGGGCGATGATCGCGTCGATGGCGATCGCCGTCTTGCCGGTCTGCCGGTCGCCGATGATGAGCTGACGCTGACCCCGCCCGATCGGCGTCATCGCGTCGATGGCCTTGATGCCTGTCTGGAGAGGCTCACTGACCGGCTGTCGCTCGGTCACGCTCGGCGCCTGGACCTCGAGGGGGCGCTGCTCCTCGTACTGGATGGGTTCCTTGCCGTCGAGCGGGCGACCGATCGGATCGATCACGCGGCCGAGAACGCCGTCGCCGACCCCGATCGAAAGGATCCGCCCCGTGCGCTTTACGGGCTGACCCTCCTCGATCTGCTCGGCGTCGCCGAAGATGACGCAGCCGATCTCGTGCTCCTCCAGGTTGAGGGCGACGCCGAGGATCTCGCCGGGGAACTCGAGGAGCTCGTTGGCCATGGCGCCGGGAAGGCCGCGCACGCGGGCGATGCCGTCACCGGTATCGGTGACGTAGCCGACCTCCTCGCGCTCTGTGTGGGGGCGGTAGGACTCGACGTGCTTCTTGAGCGCCTCCGCGATCTCTTTCGGATCGATCGTTAGCTCTGCCATGTCACCCCTCACTCATGCGTTCTTTAGCGAGCTCGAGCCGCTTGCGGATCGAGCCGTCTATCACCTGGTCTCCGATGCGGGCAACGACTCCGCCGATCACCGACGGGTCCACGACCACCTTGAGCTGGACGGTCTTCCCCGTGGCCTTCGCGAGCGCGTCCGCGAGCCTCCTCTTGTGGTCGTCGTCCAGAGGGATCGCGGTGCGCACCTCGGCCACCGCCGCCTTGCGACGCTCGGCTGCGAGCTCGACGAGCTCCTCGACGATCAGCCCCAGCTCTCTGGCCTTCCCCTGCTCCACGAGGAAGCCGAGGATCGAGACCGTGTGCGGGCCGGCCTTCTCGCCGAGGATCTCCTGCAGCACGGCCTTCTTGCGCTCGATCGGAAGCGCCGGATCGGTCAGGGACTCGCGGAGGCTGTTCTCCGTCTCGAGCGTCCGAGCGAACCGGAACAGCTCGTCCTCGACGGTCTCGAGCGCACCCTCTGCCTCGGCTATGGAGAACAGGGCCTGTGCGTAACCGCGGATGGCCTCCTTCGCCACTCAGCTCCCCTTGCCGTTGCCGTTGCTGGTCATGGACCCCACCTCGTCGATGTACTGCTCGACGAGCCTCGTGTGGCGTTCCTTGTCGAGGCTCTCTCCGACCACGCGGGCGGCGAGCTCTACTGAGGCCTCCGCCAGCTCACGCCTCAGAGCCTGAACGGCGCGGTCTCGCTCGGCGCGAACCTCCTCCTGGGCCTTGGCGACGATCTGCCTGGACTCGTCCTCGGCCTTGGCGTGAAGGTCCTTGCGCATCTGCTCGGCGGTCTTGCGGGCCTCCTCGATGACCTTCCCGGCCTCGGTGCCCGCGTCGCGGAGCTTCTGCTGGTACTGCTCGAGCATGTTGTCCGCGTCCTGCTTGGCCTTCTCGGCCTCCTCCAGACTGCCCTGGATCTTGGCGCGCCGCTCGTCCAGGAGCTTGCCGAGACGCGGCAGCACCCACTTCGCGATGAAGAAGAACAGGACGCCGAACGCAATGGCGCCGATGATGAGCTCCTGGGCGTGCGGGTACAGGTGCTTGGGGTCGTTGACGGGCTCTTCCCCGTGCTCTTGCGCGATCTGTAGAGCGGCTAGGAACGCGTACAAGGTCCCAGCCCCCTCAGATGATGAACGAGAACGCGATGCCGAACAGCGCGAGCGCCTCGATCAGTCCGATGCCGATGAACATGGTGGCACGGACCTGACCGGCGTACTCGGGCTGGCGAGCCATCGCCTCGACGGATTTGCCGATGAGGATGCCCAGCCCGATGCCCGGGCCGATGGCCGCGAGCCCGATGACCAGGCCCTTCCCCACGGTGGCGATGGACTCCAGATCGCCGGTTATCTGGGCTAGCAATGCCAACATTCCTACCTCCTCCTTAGTGCTCCTCGGCCATCGCACCGCCGATGTAAGAGGCGGTGAGGATCGAGAAGATGAATGCCTGCAAGAGCGCGACGAAGATCTCGAAACCGAGCAATGCGACCGCGATCACGAACGCGAACGGACCGAAAACGACGGGCAAGCCGCCAGACTGAAGCATCGCGAGGGTGCCCAGGAAGAACACGGCCAGCAGGAAGTGCCCCGCAAGGAAGTTGGCCGCGAGTCGGACGGACAGCGTGATCGGCCGGACCACGATCTGCGTGATGAACTCGATCGGCACCAGGAGCGGGTAGAGCCACGCCGGCGCCCCGGGCGGGAACAGGACGTGCTTCCAGTAGCCGATGAATCCGTGCTTGCGGATCCCGACCCAGTTGAAGGTCAGCCACGACACCAGAGCCATGGCCATCGGGAACGCGATCCGGCTGTTGTGCGAGAAGTTGATCCCCGGGACGACCTCCATGAGGTTCCCGAACAGGATAAAGAAGAACAGCGTCACCAGGAGAGCCAGGAACCTATCGCTGTCCTGGCCGAGCATCGGCTGAGCGATGTTCTCGCGGACGAACTGAACGCCCGTCTCCATGATGCTCTGGAGCTTGTTGGGCACGACCTGTGGCTTGCGGAACGCCAGGAAGAACAGCAGGAAGAACACCAGGAACGAGAGCAGGACCAGCATGTAGATGAAGTTCATGCAAAAGCCGAGGCCGCCGATGTTGAGCGACGGACCCCAGCAGTCGTAAACGAAGTCGTTCGTCGTGGGCGGCTCGAACTGGGCCAGGATCGGCTGGATCGCGATCATCGCCGCGCGTCCTCCGCTCGGGTCCAGAGGTTCGCCTGCATGCGGCCGGACATCACCTTCGCCTCGAACACCAGGAGCAACAGGGTCGCCGGCACGACCGCGGCAACGAACGCCACGGGCGAGAACCACGGGAGGCCGTTCAGGACCAGAAGGATGATCAGGATCGTCGCGAGTCGCAGAGCGAAGCCGCCCATCGCCACGGCGAAGATCATGGTCGGCGAGATGCGAGCCGCCCATGCAAGCGACAGGCCGTGAGCAATCAGGTTGGCGGCCACGACGCCGACTCCGATAGCTGCGGACCAGCCTGCGTTCCACGAGTCGAGCAGGACGCCGAGAGCCACCGCGACGATCACCGCCGGGATGGCGAACGGCAGCGCGCGCCGCACCATCTCGCGCTCGGGCTCAGGACCGCTCATTTCCCCTCCCTGCCATATCTCAGATAGACGATGTATCCGCCCCCGGCCGCACCGATCATGATCCCCAGCGCGGTGAGCACCATCTCCGACCAGATCAGCCGGTCGACCAGGTAGCCGAGGCCTCCCCAGACGAACATCCCGGCCAGCATCGTGCTGGCGATGCTGAAGCCGGTTCCCATGCCCGACCAGCCATTTCCGCGGTTAGCAGGTGCTGGGGAAGGCATGGGCCGCGGCATCGTATCAACGGCCTGACTTGCGGCGCGACCTGGGATCTGCGGGCTTGTGAAAACTTTCACAAAGTCAATATATCGGCGAGCCACCTCCCGTGCCAAGACGGGTCGATGGGATGAGGCTAAAGAGCCTTGGCGCGCAGCCCCGTCGACCAGGGAGCCGTCTGCCCGACCTGGTAAGGCCCATTTTTGACGTTCGTGGTCAGGACCATGAGGGCCCTGTGCTGCGTCCCACGCGACTCCCCGGATCCGAAGACATGCGTGGCGGGGCAGTTCCCGGGGGCCTGTGCCGTGGCTGCCTCGATCTCGAAGGAGCCGTGGGATACCGCCTCACATCGAAGCGTCGCGCTGTCACGCCACAGCCCCCCGTCCAGCCACTGGAAGGTGACCTCCAGGATGGCCGTGAAAGGCTCATGGGTCCACAAGCTGAGGCAGTCCCCTTCGACGAGGATGTTGTCGGTGGCCGGAGACGCGGCAGTCTCCGGCGTACTGAAGCCATATCCCGCAGTCCCTGCTCTTGCGTCGCGGGGAAAGATCCCGCAGGTGTGGTTGGCGAAATGGTTGGCCCCTGCCGGAGGCGCGAGCATGAGCACGAGGCAGAACGCGGCAAGGGGGGCAAGGATCTTCTTCACGGGCAATCTTCCTCCGGTTGCGGGTCCGGAACGCAGCGAATCCTAGCAAAGCGAGCAGCGGATCTGCAATCGCACCGCGGAGCCAGGACGTGCGCCCCGGTTGTCCGGCTAGTGGTAGACGCGGACCTGCATGCCGTAGTGCATGATCCCGAAGATCCACTTCGCGACCCAGTACGGCACCCTCACGCAGCCGTGGGAGGCCGGCGTGGTGGGGACGTCGGGCCATCCGTGAACGGCCCGGAGCCCGTCGAAGTACGAGGGGTAGTAGAGCCGACCGGGGCTGTATCCGGCGATCTTCCGGTGAACATTGAACACCCCGTCGCGGGTGGCCCCTCCGGCGCCGGTGGACACGTGCCAGATCTCGTCGATCTCGCCCTTGCGGACGAGGTACGCGACCTGCTTCGTCTGGTCGACCTCGACATGGGTGGGCGGTCGCTTCGCCCTCGGCTTGGGGGTACGCGGATCGGCCAGCCTCTTCCACGTCGCCTTCGAGACGCTCTCCCCTCGTCCCATTCCCTGGACCTTGTGGAACGCGAGAACGGCGTCCGCCGTCCGGTAGTCGAACCCCCGGTTGGGCCGAGGGAGGTGGTAGTTGAGCTGGTCGAGCCTCCGCTCGAGGGTCAGGACGTTGTCGCCATGCGAGCCCTGATGGAGCGGCCCGGGCGTCCGCACGTTCCTCGGCTCTGTCGTGGTCGTCGCGGGGGAGTGGTCCGCGTCCCCCTCGAACGTCGCCTGGGCCCGGTAGTGGCCCCAGCGCTCCACGGGGATGGAGGTCTCGAAGCTCGACCCGTCGCCGGCCAACAACACCTGGTGACGCCCGATCTGCTTGCCGTCAAGGATCAGCGATACCTGGACGTAGCCGCCGTGATGCGGCGGATCGAGGCGGCCCGAGATGATGGCGTCGTCGAAAAGCTCGACCTTCGCCAGCTGGACGGTCAGCGTCACCGGCAGCGGGGCGGTCTGAGCCAGGGCCGGAGGCAGCGATGCTCCCGCGACGGCCGCGGACGCAGCCAGCGTGATCGCCAGTCGAGCGAGCTTGGTTTGCCTCATCGCCTCCCTCTCCCCCCCGCCGAATGATACGTAGCCGATCACGCGTCAACCGGAGATTCGGCCGGAAGATTCCTCAGGAGGCGCGGACACGGCCGTTGGGCCGGCGCATCCGCGGGACGGCCGTCCCCACCAGCACGAGCGTGATCACGGCGATCACCGACAGGACCATGACCCGGCTCCGGATGAAAGTGATCGCCAGGGCTCCGGAGGCGATGAGCGCGCTCCAGAGGTACATGAGCAGGACGGCCTGGCGGTGACTGTGCCCGATGTCCAGCAGCCGGTGATGGATGTGCTCCTTGTCGGGCCTGTAGACGGGTTTCTTGCGGCGCATGCGCCGGACGATGGCCCACACCACGTCCGTGAATGGCACCGCCAGGACCAGCAACGGGATCGCGATCGGGATGGCGAGTGCCGCGAGCTCGGCGTTGGTCGGTGACTCGGTACGGCCCACGCCGGAGATCGTGGCGGCGGCAAGGATCAGGCCGAGAAGCATCGACCCGGAGTCACCCATGAAGATCTTGGCCGGGTTGAAGTTGTGGGGCAGGAAACCCAGGGCGGCACCGGCCACCACCACACAGAAGAGGCCGGCGGGAGTGGGTCCCTGCTCGAAGATCGTCCCCTGCGAAGTGATCGCGTAGGCGAAGAAGGCGACGGCGGCGATCGCGACGACCCCGGCAGCGAGGCCGTCGAGGCCGTCGATCAGGTTGACGGCATTGATCATCGCCACGACCCAGATGATCGTGAGCGGAACGGCCAGGTCGGGCCCGAGCGAAAGGATGCCGAGCCCGGGAAGCCAGAAGTAGAAGAGCTGGACACCGGTGAGGATGAGCAGACCGCCCGCCAGCACCTGGCCCGCGATCTTCGCGGGAACGGCGATGCCGCGGAGATCGTCGTAAGAGCCGAGCCCGACTATCACTGTTCCGGCGAGGATCACACCGAGGGGCTCTGACGAAAGCCGGAACATATCGTCGAACGCAGGCATGAGGTACGCGACCGCCAGCCCACCCAGGCAAGCGAGCCACATCGCGAGGCCGCCGAGCGTCGGCGTGGGCTTCGGGTGAACCTTGCGATCCGAGGGCTTGTCGATCGCCCCGATCCGAACCGCCAGCCGCCTGACCACAGGCGTGGCCACATAAGCGGCAAGAACGGTCACGAGGAAGACGGGGATGTAGGCGAGCACGTTATGGGTACGCCGGGAACCTCGATGTGAGAGCCGCTACCCGATCGCGCGCCCGCTCCTGTACGTCCTTGTCTTCGGGCGCTCGGATGATCTCGCCGATGACCTCCGCGACCTCCTTCATCTCCGGCTCGTCCATGCCGAGCGTCGCGGGGCCGGGAGTTCCCACCCGGATCCCTGAGGTCGTCATCGGTGGCAACGGGTCGAACGGGATCGCGTTCTTGTTGAGCGTGATCCCGACGTCCTCGCATGCCTTCTCGGCGTCGGCTCCGGTGATCTCCGCCGGCTGAAGGTCGATCAGCGCGAGGTGCGAGTCGGTGCCACCCGAAACGACGCGCAGGCCCGACTCCTTGAGACCCTCGGCGAGCGCTCGCGAGGTACGCACCACGCGGTGCGCGTAGTCGCCGAACTCAGGAGTCATCGCCTCCTTAAGCGCCACGGCCTTCGCCGCGATGCTGTTCTCGAGGGGGCCTCCCTGCATCATCGGGAACACGGTCTTGTCGATCGCCTTCGCGTGCTCGGCCCGACACAGGATCATCGCGCCGCGGGGCCCTCGGAGCGTCTTGTGCGTCGTGAACGTGACCACATCTGCATGGGGAACCGGCGAGGGGTAGGCGCCACCGGCGACGAGACCGATGAAGTGTGCCGCGTCCACCATGAAGATCGCCCCCACCTCGTCGGCGATCTCGCGGAACGCCGCGAAGTCGATAGTCCTTGGGTACGCGGTCGCGCCGGCGACGATGACCTTGGGGTTGTGCTCCTTGGCGAGGTCGCGAACCCGGTCCATATCGATCAGCTCGGTGTCCTTGTCCACCTCGTAGCCCGCGATGTTGAACCACTTGCCCGAGAAGTTGACCGGCGAGCCGTGCGTCAGGTGGCCGCCGTGGGGCAGGCTCATTCCGAGCAGGGTGTCCCCCGGCTCCATGAACGCGAAGTACGCGGCCATATTCGCCTGCGCGCCTGCGTGGGGCTGGACGTTCGCGTGCTCGGCGCCGAACAGCTCCTTGCCACGCTCGATCGCGAGGTTCTCGGTCACGTCGACCCACTTGCAGCCGCCGTAGTAACGCTTGCCGGGCAGTCCCTCGGCGTACTTGTTGTTCATCGTGGATGCGAGCGCGGCCAGAACCGCCGGGCTCGTGTAGTTCTCGGAGGCGATCAGGCGGATCGTGCCGCGCTCACGCTCGAGCTCTCCGACCAGCGCGTCAGCCACCTCGGGATCCGCCGCCTTGAGCGCGTCCCAGTCCGCAACCCATTCCTTCACGTCCCCGCCTCCTCGCGCTCGATCTCCTCGATCTGTGAGACACGCTTCTCGTGCCGTCCGCCTTCGAACTCCGTGGCCAGCCAGAGCTCGACGATCTCTCTAGCGAGCCCCGAGGCCACGATCCTCGCACCGATGGAAAGCACGTTCGAGTCGTTGTGCTGCCGCGACATGCGAGCCGTGTAGAGGTCATTGCAGAGCGAGGCGCGCACTCCCCTGACCTTGTTCGCCGAGATCTGCTCCCCCTGGCCCGAGCCGCCGAGGACTATCCCCCGGTCGGCCTTACCGTCACGGACCGTCCGCGCCACCGCAGCACATATCGGTGGGTAGTCGATGGGCTCCTCGGAGTGCGTGCCGTGGTCCTCGACCTCGTGGCCGAGCTCCTTCAGGAAACCTTTGAGGTCCTCCTTGAGCGAGTACCCCGCATGGTCGGCGCCGATGGCGAGCCGCACGCGGGGAGTCTATCGCCGGCCGGCCAGGAGCCGGAGAACGTCCTCCGCGCTTACGGGTCCGTCACGGAGGATCTCGGGTCGCTCGCCTGTGAGGTCGACCAGGGTCGAGGCGGTTCCATCCGGCGAGGGCTCGGCGCAGAGGTAGACCGCGACCGAGTCGCCGAGAGATGCGCGCACTCCCTCGCAATCCAGTGGGTTGGGCTCCCCCGACAGGTTCGCGCTCGTCGTTGCAAGCGGTCCGTTGCGCCGCAGCACCTCGAGCGCGGCGGGATGGTCCGGCACGCGAACCGCGACCGTGTCTCTTTCCACTCCGAGATCCCAGTCCCGGGATCGCTCCAAGCGCGGCAGGATCAGTGTCAGGGGCCCGGGCCAGAAGCGCTCGGCGAGGGTGGCGGCCCGTTGATCCATCTCGGCGAACATCCGCACGGCTTCCGGGTCCGCGACCAGGACCGGCAGGGTCAGCTCGCGCGGCCTCTCCTTCGCGTCGAACAGAGCGGACGTTGCGTCGGGGAGGTCTGGTCTCGCGGCGATACCGAACACGGTGTCGGTGGGGAAGACGATCGGTCGGCCGGCGTCGAGCGCCCGCGTGATGGACGCGAGGGCCTCCTCGCTCGCCTGCTCGAAGACCTCAGGCACGGCAGCGGCCACGGACGACACGGTCCAGTCCCGCCAGGTCCGGCAGAACCTCGATGTCCTCGAACCCATCCTCCAGCAGCTTCGCGACGTCGGCCGCCTGGGATGCGCCGATCTCCATGACGAGCCACGCTCGCGGGCTCATCCAGGGCGCCGACTCGGCGGCAAGCCTCGCGTGAACGTCTGTCCCACCGACCAGCGCGAGGTACGGCTCGCGCCGGACCTCCTCGGGAAGCGACTCGTACTCCTCCTCGGTGACGTAGGGCGGGTTGCTGACGACCACGTCCACCCGGCCTCGCAGCTGGGCGGGGAGGACTTCGAGCAGGTCGCCCTCGAGGACGTCGATGTCGAGCGAGTGACGCGACGCGTTCGCTCGCGCCACCGCGACGGCTTCCTCCGACAGATCGGTAGCCAACACCTGCGCCTCTGGACGGAACCTCTTGATGGCGAGCGCGACCGCTCCGGTCCCCGTCCCGGCGTCGACGACGATGACCGGCTTGCCCTCCGGTGTGACGTCGAGCGTGCGCTCGACGAGCACCTCGGTCTCCTGACGGGGCACGAACACTCCGGGAGCGACTCCCAGGACCAGGTCGAAGAACTGCTGCTCCCCAGTCAGGTATTGCAGCGGAACACCGTGGCATCGCTGGCACAGTGCGCGCCCGAACAGTTTCGCAGTCCTCGTGTCGAGGCCGTTCTCTCGCGTGTACAGGCCGGCTCGGTCCGTCTGCAGGAAGTAGGCGAGGAGCGCCTCGGCCGTCTCGCGCGGGCTCTCGACCCCGTGACCCTCGAGGTACGTCGCGGCCCGAGCCGCGACCTCCGAGGGCCTCACGAGATCCTTGCGTACATGAGGTCGACGAGCGCTCGAACTTCCTCGGACGAGACGGTGCCGGCACCCGCGGATACTCGCACCGAGAAGACCGCACGGTCGACCCGCCACAGGTAGAGGTAAAAAATCTCCGCGGGCGCGTTGGGGCTACCCATGAGGCCGATCCCCTCCTCCCCGAGGTCGTCGGTCGGCAGGCGGTCAAGGACCGGAGACTCGTAATAGGCAAGCCACGCCCCGAGCGCCGAGGAAGCGCCGGTGGTGGTCTCGAATAGCACGGCGGCCGAGCTCACGAGCTCCCAGCCGGGTCGCGTGTCGATCGGCTCGCCGGAGTAACCGGGCTTCTCGAAGACCCCCGCGTAGGCCGTCTCGAACCCCGCCTCCTCGAACAGCACCTGCTGCCCGGGACAGCAGTCGGAGGGCCACAGATCGTCAAGCTCGAGCAGTCCCGAGCGCTCCGCGAGATAGCTCGTGCCCTCGGGCGCCTCATCTTGCTGAAGAACGATCTCGTCGAGGTCGAGTCGGCTGAGCTCGGGCGAGCGAGGCGCGGCTTTCGAGCTCGACCCATCTCCGCAGGCCGTCGCGAGCAGCGCGGTCACCATCAAGGGAAGCAGGCGGCGCATGAGCCCAGTATGCAGAACAAGCGAAGCAGGAATCCAAGCTCCTCTCGGCGAACCCTTATATGGAAGTCCGCCTCGAGAGGAGCCCGAATTGCGCCGTCTCACGATCGTTTGCCTCGCAGGAGCCTTGCTCGTCAGCCTGGCCCCGGCCAGTACGGCCCAGGTGCCGCCCATCGACGAGTACGTTCCCACTTTCACCCGCGCCGACCTGTTCCTGCACCGCAACACCTCGCCCATCGGCAACCTGGACGCGCGCGAGGGCCGGTTCCTGAAGTGGGACGCGACCAGCCCAACCGAGGCACAGCCCGCCCTCTACGTGGGGAACAACTACGACGGCCTCCTCAACGGCAACCACGGAACGGAGTGGTTCCTGACGATGGAAGGCACCGCGCTCAGCGACCTCAACAACATCGCTTTCGATCTGTACTTCACGGGCTGGGCTCAGATGACTATCGGCTGTCAGCTAGACCTCTCGATCCAGCTGGTGATCGACGACGTTGTAATCGTCGACCAGGACTACACGGGGTCGACGGGCTTCAACAACAGCCCTGTGGACGACACGACCTCGAGGACGCGGTTCGTACTGACCCACCTCTGGGATGCGGTCAAGACCTACGAGCTGCCCTACGGACCGGACGTCCAGCACGATATCTACCTGAACGTCCAGAACTTCTACGCCTGCAACGAGGTCGTCTGGAAGTACGACAGCGCGGCCTACCCCGCCGGGATGATCGTGAACCTGCCGACGCCCAGCGGGAGCTACTTCAAGTTCAACGTGATGGACCCGCCGCCGCCGCTTGCGGCGGCTGCGGCCCTGGCAGCCATCCGGTAGTCCGGGTCAGCCTTCGTCCGAGCGGCCGAGCTGCTCGTTCCGCTCCTGGTCGACCAGGGCCTCGATGAACTCGTCGAGCTCGCCCTCCAGTACCTGGGGGAGGTTGCGCGAGAGCGAGATTCGGTGGTCGGTCACGCGGCTCTGGGGAAAGTTGTACGTGCGGATCTTGGCCGAGCGGTCTCCCGTCCCGACCTGAGCGCGCCGCGCCTCGGCCTCTTCCTGCTGCTGGCGCTCTTGCTCCATCTGCAGCAATCGCGCGCGCAGGTAGCGCATCGCCTTCTCC
>JBOGVX010000126.1:0-2707 GCA_050693165.1 Actinomycetota bacterium
ACCACCCAGAGGCTGGCCGCGGTGGTCAGGCCGCGGACGCTCATCCCGTAACGGATGATCGCCCCGGCGCCCAGGAAACCGATCCCGGTGACGATCTGAGCCGCGATCCTGGTGGGGTCGTAGCGAAATCCCGGTGTGGTTGGGTCCAGGAAGTTGATCGAGTAAGCCGAGATTATCGCGAACAGGCACGCTCCCAGCGAGACCAGCATGTGGGTGCGGAAGCCTGCCGGCTGGTCCCTCACCTCGCGCTCGATCCCGATGAGGCCCGCTAGGACCGTGGCAAGCAGCAGGCGGAGGATGAGCTCTACCTCGAGCGGCATCCGAGGATTATCGCAGGGCCACGACCTCCCATATCTTGCGGTAAGGTCGCGCCGGGTCCAAGATGTTGGGCCTCAGAGAGGAGGGAGCGCTGTGCGCTGTCCCTGGTGTGGTAGCGACGAGACCAGGGTCGTGGACTCACGGCCGGCCGAGGAGGGTGCCAGCATCCGCCGCCGGAGGTCCTGCGAGTCGTGCGGCAAGCGCTTCACGACGTTCGAGCGGGCCCAGGGGCTCGGGCTGCGGGTGATCAAGCGTGACGGGACCAAGGAGCCGTACGACCGCGAGAAGATGATCGGGGGCCTCAGGAAGGCCTTCGTCAACCGGCCGGAGACGGAAGAACAGGTTGCCGAGCTGGCCACACGGGTCGAGAACAAGCTCCGCCCGAAGGGCCCCGACGTCACCACCTCGGAGATCGGGCTCGAGGTCCTCGCCCAGCTGCGGAAGGCCGACGACGTGGCCTACATGAGGTTCGCTTCGGTCTACAAGGACTTCCAGCAGGTCACCGACTTCGAGAAAGAGCTCGGGTTGCTGCTCCAGAAGCGGGTGCCCAAGAAGGCCGCTGGACGCAAATAGAACTGTCGCACTTTCTTCCACCGACCCACAATATGTAGTGGGTGTACTTGGGAAACCGTACGACATATGGCGTATCCTGGCTTGACACGGCCGGGCGGCAAGTGCAGAATCACAAGGCTGTAAGACGGCCTTCCCCCCGACCTCCAGGAGGTGCCAGTGGCGACCAGATCGCGGGACGTGAACATCACCACGAGCGGCCTGAAGTTTCGCCGCTACTTCACCGAGGACGGCACGCACCCCTTCGACCAGGTCGAATGGGAGACGCGCGACGCCGTCATCCCCAACTTCAAGGAGGGCGGCAACGCCTTCGAGCAGCGGGAGGTGGAGTTCCCCAAGTCCTGGTCGCAGAACTCGACGAACATCGTCGCCCAGAAGTACTTCCGCGGGACCCTCGGAACGCCCGAGCGCGAGACGAGCGTCCGCCAGCTCGTGTCCAGGGTTGCCGACACCATCAAGGGCTGGGGCGTGAAAGACGGCTACTTCGCGACCGAGGAAGACGCGAACGTCTTCGGTGACGAGCTCACCCACATCCTGGTCAACCAGAAGGCCGCCTTCAACTCGCCGGTCTGGTTCAACATCGGCGTCAACGGCGTGCCACAGCAGGCGAGCGCGTGTTTCATCCTCGCCGTGGACGACGAGATGACCTCGATCCTCAACTGGTACGTCGAGGAGGGGATCATCTTCAAGGGCGGCTCCGGCTCCGGCATCAACCTGTCGAAGCTCCGGTCCTCGAAGGAGGGGCTCGGCGGGGGAGGCACGGCGAGCGGGCCGGTCTCCTTCATGCGCGGAGCCGACGCGTCCGCGGGCACGATCAAGTCCGGCGGCAAGACCCGCCGCGCGGCCAAGATGGTGATCCTCAACGCCGACCATCCCGACGTGGGGGACTTCATCTGGTGCAAGGCCCGCGAGGAGCAGAAGGCGCGGGCCCTGCGCGACGCCGGGTTCGACATGGACCTCGACGGCAAGGACTCGGCTTCGATCCAGTACCAGAACGCGAACAACTCGGTGCGCGTGACGCAGGAGTTCATCGACGCGTACCTGGACGACCGCGACTGGAAGCTCAAGGCGGTCAAGACCGGTGAGCCTGTGCAGACGGTCCGGGCCCGCGACCTGATGCGTGAGATCGCGCAGGCCGCGTGGGAGTGCGCGGACCCCGGCATGCAGTACGACACCATCATCAACGACTGGCACACGTGCCCGGCGACCGACCGGATCAACGCCAGCAACCCCTGCAGCGAGTACATGCACCTGGACAACTCCGCGTGCAACCTGGCCAGCCTCAACCTGATGAAGTTCGTGGACGAGGACGGCAGCTTCGACATCCCCGCGTTCAAGCAGGCGGTTGAGGTCGTGTTCACCGCGCAGGAGATCCTGGTGGGGAACGCCGACTACCCGACCGAGAAGATCGGCCAGAACGCAAAGGCGTTCCGTCAGCTCGGCATCGGCTACGCGAACCTCGGCGCCCTTCTGATGGCCCGGGGACTGCCGTACGACTCCGAAGGCGGACGGGCGTGGGCCGGGGCGATCACCGCGCTCATGACCGGGCACTCGTACGCGACCTCGGCGAAGATCGCCGAGCACATGGGGCCCTTCGCCGGCTACGCGCCCAACGCGGACGCCATGCTGCGGGTGATGACGAAGCACCGGCGGGCGGCCGAGGACATCGACGCGGAACTGGTCCCCGAGGCCCTGCTATCCGCCGGGCGGAAGGCGTGGGACGAGGCGATCGCCCGGGGCGAGCGGCACGGGTTCAGGAACGCCCAGGCGAGCGTCCTCGCTCCCACCGGATGCCTGGTTGGCGGCACCCTGGTTCCGA
>JBOGVX010000127.1:0-6593 GCA_050693165.1 Actinomycetota bacterium
CGTCACCACCGGCGACACGATCTGCGACTCCAAGAGCTCGATCCTGCTCGAGGCCATGACCTTCCCCGAGCCGGTGATCGCGGTCTCCGTCGAGCCCAAGACCAAGGCGGACCAGGAGAAGCTGTCCACGGCCCTCGGCAAGCTCTCCGACGAGGACCCGACCTTCCTGGTCCGAAACGACGAGGAGACCCTCCAGACGATCATCAGCGGGATGGGCGAGCTCCACCTAGAGGTGCTCGTGGACAGGCTCACCCGCGAGTTCAGCGTCGAGGCGAACGTCGGCAAGCCGCAGGTCGCCTACAGGGAGACCATCAAGAAGCCCGTCCAGAAGGTCGAGGGCCGCCACGTCAAGCAGAGCGGTGGAAAGGGCCAGTACGGCCACGTGGTCATCGACCTCGAGCCTACGGGCCCCGGCGGTGGCTACGAGTTCGTCAACAAGATCAAGGGTGGAGACGTGCCGCGGGAGTACATCCCCTCGGTCGACCAGGGCATCCAGGAAGCGATGGAGACCGGCGTGGTCGCCGGGTACCCGCTGGTCGACATCCGGGCCACGCTCACCGACGGCTCGTACCACGACGTGGACTCTTCGGAGATGGCCTTCAAGATCGCCGGCCAGCTCGCGCTGCGGAACGCTGCCAAGCAGGCGCACGCGATCCTCCTCGAGCCGATCATGCAGGTCGAGGTGGTCACGCCTGAGGAGTACATGGGCGACGTGATCGGCGATCTCACCGCTCGGCGCGGTCGCGTCGAGCACATGGAGCAACGTGGCACCAGCCAGATCATCCGGGTGCACGTCCCGCTGGCCGAGATGTTCGGGTACGCCACAGACCTGAGATCGAAGACCCAGGGTCGGGCGACCCACTCGATGCATTTCCATTCGTATCAGGAGGTCCCGGCGAACATCAGCCGCGAGATCGTGGCCCGAGTTCGGGGCGAGTAGGAGGAGAGATGAGCAAGAAGAAGTTCGAGCGCACCAAGCCGCACGTGAACATCGGCACGATCGGCCACATCGACCATGGGAAGACCACGCTCACGGCCGCCATCACCAAGGTGCTGGCCGACAAGGGCATGGCCGACTTCACCCCCTTCGAGGAGATCGACAAGGCTCCCGAGGAGAAGGAGCGAGGCATCACGATCGCCATCGCCCACGTGGAGTACGAGACCGAGAAGCGCCACTACGCCCACGTGGATTGTCCCGGACACGCCGACTACATCAAGAACATGATCACGGGAGCCGCCCAGATGGACGGGGCGATCCTCGTGGTGAGCGCCGCCGACGGCCCGATGCCTCAGACCAGGGAGCACGTCCTCCTGGCACGTCAGGTCAACGTGCCCTACATCGTGGTCGCGCTGAACAAGGTGGACATGGTGGACGACCCCGAGCTGCTCGACCTGGTCGAGCTCGAGGTGCGCGAGCTCCTCAGCTCCTACGAGTTCCCCGGCGACGACATCCCGATCGTCCGCGTCAGCGCCCTGAAAGCCCTCGAAGGCGACGAGGAGGCAACCGGCCAGATCATGGAGCTCATGGAGGCCGTCGACACGGCGATCCCCCAGCCGGAGCGCGACGTCGACAAGCCCTTCCTGATGCCTATCGAGGACGTCTTCACGATCACCGGTCGTGGCACCGTCGTGACCGGCCGCGTGGAGCGAGGCCAGATCAAGAAGATGGAAGAGGTCGAGATCGTGGGGATCCACGACACCAAGAAGACCGTGGCCACCGACCTCGAGATGTTCCGGAAGCTCCTCGATGACGTTCAGGCAGGAGATAACGTCGGCGTGCTGCTGAGGGGCATCGACAAGGAGGACGTTGCCCGCGGTCAGGTGCTGGCCAAGCCGGGCTCGATCACGCCTCACACCAAGTTCGACGCGCAGGTGTACGTGCTCAGCAAGGACGAGGGTGGAAGGCACACCCCGTTCCTCGACGGGTACAGGCCCCAGTTCTACTTCCGCACGACCGACGTCACCGGCGCCATCAAGCTCCCTGAGGGGACCGAAATGGTAATGCCGGGTGACAACACCGAGATGGCGGTCGAGATGATCGCTCCGATCGCCATGGAAGAGGGCCTGCGCTTCGCGATCCGCGAGGGCGGCAGGACCGTCGGCGCCGGACGCGTCACCAAGGTCATCGAGTAAGAGGGAGCAGGTAAAGGAATGGCGGGACCGAAGATACGGATCAAGCTCAGGGCCTACGACCACGAGCTGCTGGACAAGGCCGCTGGGCAGATCATCGAGCACGTGACGCGCACCGGCGCGCGCGTGGTCGGTCCCGTTCCTCTGCCCACCGAGCGCTCGGTGTACACGGTCATCCGCTCGCCCCACAAGGACAAGGACAGCCGCGAGCACTTCCAGATGCTGACCCACAAGCGGCTGATCGACATCCATGACGCGACGGCGAAGACGGTGCAGGAACTCCAGCGGCTGAACCTCGCTGCGGGCGTGGACATCGAGCTGAAGCTCTAATGCGAGCGGCGGAGCGCGAGCAGAGATGAAAGGCATCCTCGGAGAGAAGCTCGGGATGACCCAGGTCTTCACCGAGGACGGCCGGGCCCTGCCCGTGACGGTGATCCTCGCTGGGCCCTGCAAGGTCGTCCAGGTGAAGACCCCGGAGACGGACGGCTACTCCGCGGTCCAGCTCGGCTACAAGGAACGTGGCCGCGTGACCAAGCCGATGGCCGGCCACTTCTCCAAGGCCGGCGTCGATCCGACCCGCCATGTCGTGGAGATGCGTACGGACGAGGCATTCGAGGCCGGACAGGAGATAAAGGTGGACATCTTCGCCCCCGGAGAGCGCACAGATGTGATCGGCGTCTCGAAGGGAAAGGGCTTCGCCGGCGTGATGAAGCGTCATGGGTTCAAGGGCCTGTCCGCCTCACACGGCACGGAGAAGAAGCACCGTAGCCCGGGGGCCATCGGCGCCTGTGCGACCCCGTCCCGTGTTTACCGCGGAATGAAGATGGCGGGGCAGATGGGGAACCAGCGCGTGACCGTGTTGAACCTCGAGGTCGTGGAGGCCGACGCGGAGCGCGGCCTGCTCCTTCTCAAAGGAGCGATCCCGGGGCCGAACGGCGGCCTCGTGATGATCCGCTCGAGTGTGAAGACACCTGAGGGAAAGAAGACCGCCTGATGGCGGGCGCCTCCGGAGAGGAGCGGTCAGTGGCAAGCGTCGAGGTTCGTGACCAGAGTGGCAAGAAGGTCGGCGAGCAGAAGCTCGACCCGGCCGTCTTCGACGTGCAGGTCAACGTGCCCCTGATGCACCAGGTGGTCACCGCCGGCATGGCCGCGCAGCGCTCGGGCACGCACTCGACCAAGACCCGCGCTGAGGTGTCGGGAGGCGGCAAGAAGCCCTGGCGTCAGAAGGGGACCGGCCGGTCCCGTCACGGCTCGAACCGGTCGCCCATCTGGGTGGGCGGAGGCATCTCGCACGGCCCCAAGCCTCGCGACTACGAGAAAAAGATCCCCAAGAAGATGAAGCGCCTTGCCTTGCTTTCGGCTCTGACGGACAGGGCACGGGAAGGCCGGATCGCGATCGTGGAGGGGATCTCGTTCGACGAGCCCAGCACCAAGCAGGCCGTGGATGTGCTCGATGGCTTGAAGGCGGAGGGCCTGGTGCTCCTCGTCTTTTCGAAGCCCGACGAAGTCGTGAACAAGTCGTTCCGGAACCTCTCGCACGTGCGCATCGCCTACTCGGGGAACCTCGGCACGCACGAGGTGCTCTACGCGGACTGGGTCGTCTTCACCAAGGACGCGCTCGAAGAGGTAAAGAGATGAGGAGCGCGCGCGACGTGATCATCCGGCCCATGGTGTCGGAGAAGTCGTACGCCGGCCTGGAGCAGAACCGCTACACGTTCCTCGTCGACACGGGCTCGAACAAGACCGAGATCAAGGAGGCCGTGCAGAAGATCTGGAACGTCCGCGTCCTCAAGGTCAACACCATGAATCGCAAGGGCAAGGCGAAGCGGTTCCGTACCGGGATGGGAAAGCGCCCCGACCAGAAGCTCGCCGTGGTCACCCTCGCGGAGGGCGACTCCATAGAGATCTTCGAGCAGAAGTAGGAGCTATGGCACTCAGGAAGTACAAGCCGACAACGCCGGGCCGACGAGGCTCTTCGGTCTCGGACTTCTCCGAGGTCACTCGATCGCGTCCCGAGCGCTCCCTGACCGCCAAGATGACCAAGAAGGCGGGCAGGAACGCACAGGGCCGCGTTACCACCCGGCACAGGGGCGGGGGGCACAAGCGCCGCTACCGCGTGATCGACTTCAAGCGCAACAAGGACGGCGTGCCCGCCAAGGTGGCTCACATCGAGTACGACCCGAACCGGAGCGCGCGTATCGCGCTGCTGCACTACGCGGACGGCGAGAAGCGCTACATCATCTCGCCACAGGGCCTGGCGGTGGGCGACAAGCTCATGTCGGGTCCCAGCGCGGACATCCGCTCGGGGAACGCGCTTCCTCTGGCCAACATCCCGGTTGGTACCGTGGTCCACGCGATCGAGCTGCGCCCCGGCGGCGGAGCCAAGATGGCTCGCTCGGCCGGAGCTTCCGTGCAGCTGGTGGCGAAGGAAGGCCGCTTCGCGCAGCTCCGGCTCCCGTCCGGAGAGATGCGGCTGGTCGAGCTGAAGTGCCGGGCCACCGTCGGATCCGTGGGCAACCCGGAGCATGAGCTCATCAACAAGGGCAAGGCGGGCCGGACACGTTGGGCAGGCAAGCGTCCGAGCGTTCGCGGCGTTGCCATGAACCCCGTCGACCACCCGCTCGGCGGCGGGGAGGGCAAGTCGTCAGGTGGACGACACCCAGTCTCGCCCTGGGGCAAGCCCGAGGGCCGCACCCGCAACAGGAACAAGCAGTCCAGCCGCTACATCGTCAGGCGGCGCGGTAAGGGAAGGAAGGCCGGCTGATGCCAAGGTCAGTGAAGAAGGGACCGTTCGTGGACGACCACCTGCTCAAGAAGGTGTCGGACATGAACGACTCCGGCCACAAGCGCGTGATCAGGACGTGGTCGCGTCGCTCCACGATCATCCCCGAGATGGTCGGCCACACGATCGCGGTGCACGACGGCAGGAAGCACGTGCCGGTGTTCATCAGCGAGGCGATGGTCGGCCACAAGCTGGGCGAGTTCGCGCCCACCCGTGTGTTCCGCACCCACGGTCATCACACAGAGCGCAGCACGTCACTGAAGTAGGAGAGAGATGGAAGCCAGAGCCAAGGCAAGATACGTCCGGATCTCGCCGCGCAAGGCGCGTCGAGTGGTGGACCTCATCCGCGGCATGCCCGCCATCGAGGCGCGGCGAGTGCTGCAGTTCTCGAATCTGGGCGCGTCCACTCAGGTGGGCAAGGTCCTGAACTCGGCGATCGCCAACGCGGAGCAGAACATGGGCATGGTGGCGGACAACCTCATCGTCGCGCAGACCTACGTGGACGAGGGCCCGACGCTGAAGCGCTGGCGGCCTCGGGCGCTGGGGCGGGCAACGCCGGTCCGCAAGCGCACGAGTCACATCACGGTCATCGTCGAGAGCGTGGGGGAGGTGATCCCCGTTGGGACAGAAGGTTAATCCCTACGGTTTCCGCCTCGGCGCGAACAGGGCCTACCCGTGGCGTTCCGCGTGGTACGCGGGCAAGCACGAATACCAGACCGCGCTCCACGAGGACATCGCGATCCGCGACTACATCCGCCTGCACCTGTCTCGCGCCGGCATCTCCGAGATCCGCATCGAGCGCAAGGGCGACCAGATCCAGGTCTACATCCGCACGGCCCGACCGGGCATCGTTATCGGCCGCAAGGGCTCCGAGGTCGAGCGGGTCCGCAAGGACCTGGAGCGGATGACTGCCAAGCGCGTGGACGTGAAGGTCGAGGACATGAACCAGTCGGCGACGGAGTCCCGTCCCGAGACAGACGCCCAGCTGCTCGCTCAGGGCGTGGCAGAGCAGCTCCAGGGCAGAGTGTCTTTCCGCCGCGCGATGCGCCGAGCCGTCCAGACCGCGACGCGTGCCGGCGCGCTGGGCGTCCGGGTTCAGTGCTCGGGTCGCCTGGGCGGCATCGAGATGTCGCGGCGCGAGTGGTACCGCGAGGGACGCGTTCCGCTCCACACGTTGCGCGCCAAGATCGACTTCGGCTTCTCGGAGGCCAAGACCACCTTTGGCCGCATCGGCGTGAAGGTCTGGGTCTACCAGGGCGACGAGATCCCGAGCGAGGAGAAGGAGACCGAGCGGGCACGCGCTCGAGCCCTTGCCGGAGTCCCGCTTGCCGGTCCGACGGGCGCCTCCACGGGCGCGCTGATCACGGATGAGAAGCAGATGGCCGAGTTGACAGCTCCGGATGAGCCCGCCGCTGAGGAAGAGACCCCTGCAGAGGAGCCCAAGCCTGAGGCGACCGAGGAGCCCAAGGCGGAAGAGACCGAGCCCAAGGCGGAAGAGACCGAGCCAGAGGCGCCCGAGGGGGGTGAGGGCTGATGCTGCAGCCGAAGAAGGTCAAGCACCGGAAGCAGCATCGTGGCCGCATGCGCGGAAAGGCCAAGGGCGGCACCGAGGTCGCGTTCGGCGACTACGGGCTCGTAGCGATCGAGCCCGGCTGGATCTCGAACCGGCAGATCGAGGCCG
>JBOGVX010000128.1:0-2249 GCA_050693165.1 Actinomycetota bacterium
GGCCGGCGGCACCAGCCACAGATCTGCGGCGCTCGGAGCTCCCTCGGTCGCGGCGGGGTCCGAGGGAGGCGGCGGCGGAGGCTCCTCCTTCTCCGCTTTCGGGCCACCCTTCTTCTGGTCTCCCTGCCTCGCGTTGGGGCCGCCCTTCGAGTCGCCCTTGGGTTGATCTCCTCCTCCGGCTCGGCCCTTCCCGGGCCCCGCCGGCTCCTCTTCAGGCTGCGGCGCCGGTGGCGCCTCGAGGAACATCCGTCGCCCCGCGACTATCGGCCGGTCGCCGTCGGACTCGACCAGGAAACCGCCGTCGGCGAGCTGGACGCCGAACGCCTCGGCCGTCGCGGCCGAGACCGCCTCGAGATCGATCGCTGGAAGGGCCCCGTCCGCGAGCTGAAGCTCCCCGCTGACCGCCGCCTCCTCGTCCAGTGCTCGGATGACGACCTCCGTCTCCGCGCCCGCGCCCGGCATCGCCCACTGCGTCGAGGGGGCGGGCACAGCAAGGGAGGAACGGATAGCGCCCTCGGATACCACTACCGAGGCAACGGCGACGCGGCCCTGAGGCGCGATCACTGTGGCCGAAAGAGCGTCCTCTCCGAGAGCGAAGTGGTTCAGCTCGAAGGCTCGCGCGTCGAGCGCGCCGAGGACGACTCCCTGCAGCCGTCCTGACCGTATCCGTCTCTCCCCCGCGGTGAGGATCACGTCGACGACGGCTTGTGCCGCGAAGGGGTTGTGGACGACGAGGTACGCGGTCTCTCCCCGTAGCGTGCTCGATTCCGTCAGGTACCAGAGGGTTCCGGGACTGCTCGCGCACGGCATCGCGGACAGGCCGCCTCCGGGCGGCATCGCGACCGCCCCGGCGGCGACCGTCCCACCCAGGTACTCGACGATCGTTGCCGAGCCGGGCAGCGGAGCCGCGACCTCGAAGTAGCGAAGCGTGCCGGGCTCGACCAAGTTGTTGGTGGCCGGGGGCGCGGCGCCTCCGGCTGAAGTCGTCATCCGAACCTCGACAGGCTCCTCCCCCGGATTGGTGACGGTCACCCAGACCCTCCATCCCTCCCCGCCACCGTGCGGGCACGACCACTCTCCCGAGATGGCAGGCACCCGGTGTCCCGCGCTCACCGGCCGAGGACCCGTCCGTTCCAGCGAGACGCCGGTTGCCGCAAGAGCCACGGCGCAGATCGCGGAGACGAGGAGCCTGTTCCTGATCGTCATGCCGGCGTCGCCTCTTGTGACATCCCGGCCGTCCGCGAGGATCTCTTCCTCGACGCGGCTTCCTCGGGCGGGCGGCGGACCACCCAAAGCGCTCCGGCCCACAACACTGCAAGGCCGGCGAGCTGAAGGGTCCACGGGAGCCCGTCCGGCTCCATCCGTATCTCCCCGGCTCCGACCTCGAACCCGAGGGCCCACCCGAATGCGGCGACCGGCTGGATGTCTCCACCGGCCTGGTCCGCGCTCCATCCCGCGTCGAACTCGTCGGTGATCAGCGCCAGTCCCGCCTCCGGGCTGGCGCCACCCCACCCGTGTCCGAGACGCTCGAGAGGAGTCTTCCCTCCCACCGGGATCGAGGCCGTGGCGAGTGGGTCCGAGCGCTCGGCCGCCACCGTTGCCGCCTCTCCCGAAAGGATCGCCGCGGGAGGCAGGGACACCGCGCTTCGATAAAGGACCAGTCCCCCCTCTGCCTGCACGAGGTCGACGTCCACTTGTTGCGAGAGGGTCTGGGCCACGCCGGGATCCAGGGTTGACGGCGCAGCCACCACGTAACGGATGCCGAAAGGTGCGAGCGCCGAGCCACCGTGACGGACGCGCCCGGAAACGACCGCGGCCAACGCGTCCTCCAGCGAGTCGAAAGCTGAACCCTGCGCGGGGGTTCCGAGCCGCAGAACGGATCGGCCACCCGGACCCGTGACGCCGTAGGCAAGCGACACACCGCCGGCGCGCAGAACCCCATCGGGGTCTCCAGCGGGCGGCGGGAGAGGCTCACCGTTCTCGGGCCCCAGCCAAAGCACGCGGAAAGGGGCGTCCGGATCGGTGGCGACGACGGCCCAGGCCGGAGCAAGGCGCCTCTCGCCGACACCCCAGTTCCCCGGAATCATCCCGATGGCCTGCCCCGCAAACCCCAACACGAGCAGCACTCCGAGCGCCGCAACCGTCAGCTGCCTGGCCCCGAAAGCGGTCCTCCTTGCGGACGGCACGAGCCCCCTCGCTGCCGCGCCGATAAGGGTCGCCATCGAGAAAGCGGCCGCCGTCAGGTAGGC
>JBOGVX010000129.1:0-2011 GCA_050693165.1 Actinomycetota bacterium
TTGCTGCCCTGATTGCTGAACTGCAGCCCCCGGTCAAGCTCTATCGGCAGTGACGGGTGTGCGTCGTGGAAGTGATAGTCGATCGCCGTGACGACGTACGGGCCCGTCGGAGTGGCCTCGGGCTGCCCCCCGCAGGCCGCCAGCAGCACGGCCGCGGCCACAAGCGCTCTCACAGGATCCGCGACAGGAACTGACGGAGCCGGGGATGCTCGGGGTTGTCGAACTGCTCTCGGGGATTGCCGTCGACCACTATCTCGCCGCCGTCCGTGAACAGGAGCCTGCTGGCCGCTTCTCGAGCGAAGCCCATCTCGTGGGTGACGACCACCATGGTCATGCCCTCTTCGGCGAGCCGCCTCATCACGTCGAGCACCTCCTGGATCAGCTCGGGGTCCAGCGCGGAGGTGACCTCGTCGAAAAGCATGACCTTCGGCCGCATCGCCAGCGCGCGGGCGATCGCGACCCGCTGCTGCTGCCCGCCGGAGAGCTGTCCCGGATAGGCGTCGGCCTTTTCGGCGAGGCCGACGTGCCCGAGCTCCGCTATCGCCCGTTCCCTGGCCTCGTCCTGGTCGACCTTCAGCACCTTCTGAAGTGCCAGCATGATGTTGTCGCACGCGGACTTGTGTGGGAACAGGTTGAACGCCTGGAACACGATCCCCAGGCGCGACCTGACGCGGTTCAGGTCCGTCCGGATGTCGGTCAGCTCCGTGTCCTCGAACCAGACCTTCCCCTCCGATGGCTCCTCGAGGAGGTTCATCGTCCGCAGCAGGGTGGACTTGCCGGAGCCCGAGGGCCCGATCACCGCCAGGACCTCCCCTTGGGGCACTTCCAGATCTATCCCCCTCAGCACATGGTTGTCCCCAAACCACTTGTGGATACCCTCCAGACGTAACAGCGCGGCGTTGCTCACGACGCCACCGTCACGAGACCACTGCGCAGCCGCTTCTCGACCGCGTTGACGGCACGGATCAGCGGCAGGGTTACCGCCAGGTATCCGGCCGCGGCCGCCGTGAAGAACGTCGCGTTGAAGGTGCTCGCGTATCCGTCTCGTGCCAGGGTGAACAGCTCGTACTCGTCCGCTGCCAGACCGAGGATGACCACCAGGGACGTGTCCTTGATGAGGATCACGAACTCGTTGAGGAGGGGCGGGATAACTCGGCGGATGGCCTGCGGCACGATGGCATAACGCATGGCTTGCGGATACGTCATGCCCAGCGACCTCGCGGCCTCCATCTGGCCTCGCTCTATCGACTGGATACCGGCGCGGAAGACCTCGGCTGCGTACGCGGCGGTGTTCAGGATGAACACGATCATCGCGGTGACGTAGGCGGGCCCGAAGTCGATGGGACCGACCACTATCTCCGGGCGGATGCCCAGCCCGAGCGAGAAGCCGAAGTAGAACACGCCCAGCTGCCAGATCAGCGGGGTGCCTCGGAAGAAGTTGATGTAGACACGGGCCGGGGCGCGGACCACGGCGCGCTTGGACAGCGTGAGCAAGGCCAGAAGCAGCCCGAGGACGATGCCGCCAAGCTCGCCCACGAAAGCCAGGATGACGGTGTTCCCCGCCGCTCTAGCGAACACGCCCGGGCCGTACTCCTTGAGGACGTCGAGGTTGAAGAAGTGGAAGATGAATCGATCCGGATCCCCGAGCTCGCGGAAGACCAAGAGGATCAGGCCCAGCACCAATGCCTGGATCCCGAGAACACCTCCCGCTATCGCATGCTCCCGCGAGGTCTTGGTGGGCATGGCCTTGTAGCGGGTGAAGCCCGCGAGGATGGCGATGATGCCCAGCCCGACCCCTCCGTAGAGCGTCACGCGAGCTTCCGGTGAGAGGAGCCCTTCCACGACCTTCTCGTAGGGAACGAGCCCATGGAGGAGGACAACCAGGAACGTGCCGCCGACGACGAGGGCGATGCTTCCTGCCCCGATGAGCATGACCAGTCGCGCGAAAAACGCCTTACGGCCCTCGGCAGGCGTCTCGATGACCTCGGTCTGGCTCGTGGCTCCTCCCTAG
>JBOGVX010000130.1:0-17160 GCA_050693165.1 Actinomycetota bacterium
GCTTTCAACCGGTCGACGCAACACCGACGATGGTCGGGATGCCGACCGGGAGGTGGCTGGATGCGCCGAGGGGGAAGTCCTGGGCTGTCGAGGGAACTGAAGGATCAGATCTGGGCCCTTTGGAAGCAGGGTCAGTTACCGAAGGACATCAGCCGGGCGCTCGGACCGAAGTGGTGGTCGATCCGTCATGTGATCACTGCTAGCGGGGGTTGCCAGCCGCCGGTTCGGTGCCGGTCTCCCAGGGCGCTTTCTCTCACCGAGCGGGAGGAGATCTCCCGAGGGATGGCGGAAGGGGCCTCGGTCAGATCCATCGCCATCAAGCTGGGAAGGGCTCCTTCCACGGTCAGTAGAGAGATCTCCCGGCATGGAGGACGGACCGGGTACAGGGCAGCGCTCGCCGATGAAAGGGCGTGGGAGCGGGCTCGCCGGCCGAAGCCATGCAAACTCGCTACCCATCCCGAGCTGAGGCACCTCGTCGCCGCGAAGCTTGCCCAGGACTGGTCCCCTCAGCAGATCTCGGGATGGCTCGAGCGGACCTACCCTGGGCACCAGGAATTTCAGGTGTCGACCGAGACGATCTACCGGAGCCTGTTCGTGCAGGCCAGGGGGGTGCTCCGCAAGGAGCTCACCACCCACCTGCGGAGCCGGCGATCCATGCGCCGGGCCAGAGCCTCCACCCGCAAGGGGAGGCAACAAGGACAGATCGTGGACGCGGTCTCCATCCGAGAGCGGCCTGCCGAGGCCGAGGACCGAGCCGTTCCCGGCCACTGGGAGGGGGATCTTCTGTCGGGTTCCCGCAACACCCACGTCGCCACCTTGGTGGAGCGACAGAGCCGCTACGTGATGCTCATCAAGCTCCAGGGCAAGGACACCACATCCGTCGTCGACGCCTTGGCGGACCGGGTCCAAGCGCTTCCAGCCCAGCTGCGCGCGAGCCTGACGTGGGACCGCGGCCACGAGCTCGCCGACCACAAGCGATTCACAGTTGCCACTGACGTCCAGGTCTACTTCTGCGACCCCCAGTCACCGTGGCAGAGAGGCACCAACGAGAACACCAACGGCCTTCTTCGCCAGTACTTACCGAAAGGGACGAACGTGGCGGTCCACAGCCAGGAGGAGCTCGATGCCATCGCTGCTCGACTTAACACTCGACCCCGTAAGACGCTGGAGTACGAAACGCCAGCGGCTAGGCTGGCCCAGATCGTTGCGTCGACCCCCTGAACTCACGACCCATGACTTGAGTCGTGACAGGTAGGCCGCTCGGTCGCAGCTGGGGGAGCGGGCCGGAATGGGCCGAAATGAGTGGAACCGCCAGAGTCCGAAGACTCCAGCGGTTCCATGCGCTTTATACAAGGAGCCTGTTTGGCGACGCAAGGCCGAAGCGGCCTTTTGTCACTCTTTCTTCGAGACCGAGTCCACGAGCTCGCGGACCAGGACCTTGCCGCTGCCGGTCCGCGGGAGGTCGGGCACGTGCTCGATGCGCCGGGGGACCTTGTAGGAGGCGAGCTCTTCCTTACAGGCCGACAGGATCGCGTCGTCGGTCGCTCCGCCGACCACGAACGCGGCCAGGACCTTGCCGTACTCGGCGTCGGGTACCCCGGCCACCGCGACGTCATCGACGCCCTCGACCTGGCGGATCACGTCCTCGATCTCGATCGGGTACACGTTCTCGCCGCCGACCACGACCATGTCGTCCGCCCGGCCCTCGACGTGGAGGAACCCCTCCTCGTCCAGGTGCCCGACATCGCCGATCCCGTACAGGTCGCCGCGCTCGTCGGAGCTCTCGCCGCCGGTGTAGCCCTCGAACTTCGCCTCGCTCCGGATGTAGAGGCGGCCGATCTCCCCCACGGGCAGCTCGCGATCGTCGCCGATCACGACCACGTCCACGCCTGGCACGGGACGGCCCACGCTGTCCGGGCGCTTCGCGACGTCCTCGGGCGTGGCGACCGCCACCCACCCAGCCTCGGTCGAGCCGTAGAGGTCGTAGAGGGAGTCGCCGAACACCTGTGTCGCGCGCTCGCGCAGGGATGGCGCCAGCGAGGAACCACTGACGATGACGATCCGCACCGAAGACATGTCCCGGTCGAGCAGGTTCTGGGGCAGGGCCACGGTGCGGTGGAGCATTACCGGCACGAACGCAACCGCGGTGACGGCGTATCGCTCGATCAGGTCGAGCGACTCCTTGGGGTCGAACCGCTCCGGCAGGACGAACGTCGAGCCGAGCAGGGTGCCGATCGTGAAGTTGAGGATGCCGAAGGAGTGGAACATCGGCGCCGGCACCAAGATCACGTCGCGCCGGTTGAACGGGACGACGGCAAGAAGGTTGAGCAGCGGGCGCACCTCGTGGACGCCGGTCCCGCGGATCGCGCCCTTCGGCCGCCCGACGGTCCCCGAGGTGTGGATGAGGAACCGCGGCGAGCCGCGGTGGAACGTCACGGGTGGGAGGGGTCGCGGGGACTGCTCGGCCAGGAACTGCTCGTACGAGTCTCGTATCGCGTCGTGGCCGACCGCGACCTTGGGCAGGTCGCGTGGCGCGGCGTCCGCCACCTGGGCGCCGTGCTGGGTCTCGTAGATGAGGAAGGAGGCGCCCGATGTCTCGAACGCCGAGCGGAGCTCCGCTGTCTTCGCCCACGTATTGAGTGGGCACGCGGCCACTCCGAGCTTCTGCGTGGCCAGGAACACCTCGACCAGCTCTCGCCCGTTGCGCAGCAGGGCCGCAACTCGGTCGCCCGGCTTCACGCCCTTCGCCGAGAGCGCTCGGGCCAGCTGGTTCGCGCGCCCGTCGAGCTCGGCCCAGGTCAGCGTTCCTCGGCGGTCGTGGATCGCGGGCTTGTGCCCGAATGCGCGGGCGTTGATGTGGCTGACGATGCCGAGTGAGCTTCCTCGCCCGAGGAGCCTGGGGAGGGCGCCAGCTCCCGCCGCGATGCTGCGGGGCTCCAGGGCTCCGGCCCGCCTGAGCGTGGTGATCGGGGAAGGGCGTTCGGCTGCCAAGGTTGAGAGCCTACTTCGCCACTCAGAGTCGTGGGAACGTCGCGAAGCGCTCGGCTACCATGAAGTCGATGGGCGACACCCGGACAGAGACGGACACGATGGGACCCATCGAGGTCCCCTCCGACCGTTATTGGGGCGCCCAGACCCAGCGCTCGCTCCACCACTTCTCGATCGGCGACGACCGCATGCCCGTCGAGATCGTCCGCGCCTTCGGAGTGCTGAAGATGGCCGCCGCGCTGATCAACGTGGAAAACGGTGACCTGCCGAAGGAAAAGGGTGACCTGATCGTGACGGCCGCCGACGAGGTCATCCAGGGCAAGCTCGACGAGCACTTCCCGCTGTTCGTGTGGCAGACCGGCTCGGGAACGCAGTCGAACATGAACGCGAACGAGGTCATCTCCAACCGCGCCATCGAGCTGGCCGGCGGGGAGCTGGGCTCGAAGTCTCCGGTCCATCCAAACGACGACGTCAACATGTCGCAGTCGTCCAACGACACGTTCCCGACCGCGATGCACATCGCCGCGGTCGAGATGGTGGTGAACCACCTCACCCCCTCCGTTAAGGAGCTTCGCGACGCTCTGGGCCAGAAGGCGAAGGAGTTCGCGGACATCGTGAAGATCGGGCGCACACACCTGCAGGACGCGGTCCCTCTTATGCTCGGTCAGGAGTTCTCGGGCTACGTCGCCCAGCTCGATGACGACCTCGAGCGGATCGAGCAGGCCCTGCCGAAGCTCCACGAGCTCGCGGTCGGCGGCACCGCGGTGGGCACTGGACTGAATGCCCCGCCGGGGTTCGGCGAGAGGGTGGCCGCGAAGATCTCCGAGCTGACCGGTCTGCCCTTCAAGGCTGCCTCGAACACGTTCGCCGCGTTGGCCGCTCACGACGCGATGGTTCACGGGCACGCGGCGCTCCGAACGCTCGCGGTCTCGCTGATGAAGGTGGCCAACGACATCCGCTGGCTCGGCTCGGGCCCGCGGTCGGGGCTCGGCGAGCTCGAGCTGCCCGAGAACGAGCCCGGCTCCTCGATCATGCCCGGCAAGGTCAACCCGACCCAGTCCGAGGCGATGACGATGGTTTGCACCCAGGTGCTGGGAAACGACGTCGCCGTCGCGTTCGCCGGGTCACAGGGGAACTTCGAGCTGAACGTGTATAAGCCGGTGATCATCCGGAACTTCCTGCACTCGGCGCGGATCCTGGCCGACTCATGCCGCACGTTCCGAGAGTTCTGCGTCGAGGGGTTGAAGGCCAATAAGGACCGGATCTCGCAGCTGGTGAACAGCTCGCTGATGCTGGTGACGGCGCTGTCCCCAAAGATCGGCTACGAGAAGGCCGCCGAGATCGCGAAGAAGGCCCACCACGAAGGAACGACGCTGAAGCAAGCCGCCCTCGGGCTCGGCTACCTCACCGAGTCCGAGTACGACGCGCTGGTCCGCCCCGAGAACATGACCGGTCCCGGTTAGACCGATGGCGACCCAAGAACGCACGGAGATCGGAAAGGGCCTGCTTATCTACGACGGGGACTGTGGATTCTGCGAAAGGAGTGCTGCGTGGCTCCGTCGGCGGTTGCCGAAGGGATACGAGATCCAGCCGTCCCACCGACTCAACCTCGCGGAGCTCGGTCTCGATAGGAAGAACGTCCACCAGGCTGCCTATTGGATCGATCCGGACGGCACTCAGCACCGAGGGCATCGAGCGATCATGCGGGCGGTCGAGTCCTCGGGCGGCATACTCGGCCAGCTGGCTCGCGCGACGAAGGTTTGGCCGATCGACCCGCTCGCTTCATGGGTGTACGGCGTGGTCGCCCGCAACCGGCACCACCTGCCCGGCGCGAGCGACCACTGTCAACCTCTAGATCAGTCGCCGCTCAGCCCTATGTAGGACACCTCGTCGACCGCGGGCGACGCGATGGTTCCGAGCGGGCCGTTGCTCGAGCGGTCGAGAACCTCGATCCGGCCCGGCAGCGCGACGAAGATCCGCCGGCCGTCGGAGCCGAGACCGAGCACCACGTCGTCCATGGTCCACCCGCCGCTCCTCTGCAGCGTCGCCGTGTCAATGCCCACGATCCGCGTGCCGGTCGAGACGAAGAGTGTCCCGTCGGGGGAGACCGTGGCCTGCGTCGGTGCCTGGCCGCCGAAGCCGAGGTAGGCCTCGTTCGTGCGCAGGGTCTCGGGGCTGTTCGTGTCGACCTCGGTGATCAGCCCCTGCGCGGAGTCGACGACGTAGAGCAGCTCGCCGTCCGGCGAAAGCGCCATCGTCTGGTCCGCCGGGTCGCCGCCCCACATCGGCTTGGGCAGCGCCAGGCAGTGCGCCCAGTGGCGGTCGAGGCTCAGCATGTGCACGAAAGACACGGTCGTGCCGGCCTGCTGGTGCGCGTGCTCGACGTAGCTCGCAGGCGAGGTCGTATAGAGGGTGTGAAGCATCGAGCCGTCGGGCTCGGCGACCTGCTCGAGCCGCGTGCCGCTCATGGTCTCGACCACGCCCTTGATGCCGGTGCTGACCTCGCGAACCTTCCCGCTGTCGAGATCGAGACGCGCGACCCGGTAAGCCTCGGGCGCGGTAGCGGGAACGTAGCTGACCATGTACAGGCCGCTGCCGTCCGAGGAGAAGGCCTCGGGCTCGAAGTTCCCGCGGAGCTCGTAGGTCCGGGGCTCCAGCTCACCGCTCGGGTCCGCGATGACGAGCGAGGTGGTCGCTCGTGGCTCGGGGATCCAGGGGCTGGCGTCCCGCCCGAGCGGAGGCATCAGGGCAACAAGCCCGCCGTTCGGCGAGGCCACCCTCACGCTCATCTCGCCGGGGACCTCGAGGCGCGACACGAGCTCTCCGGACAGCGAATCGTGGGCCTCGAGCATGGTTGAGCTCCTCGATACAACGGTCGTGTACAGGCTGGACCAGCTGCCGAGCGCGGGAACGCCCTGGCCCTGGAACGTCACCGCGCCCGTCCCGGCGTCGAGGGACAGGACGCCGTCGCTCGACCCCAGGAGCAGGTCCTGGCCGGCCAGTGCCCTTATCCCCGCGTCGTTGGAGAGACCTCCGCAGGCGGGCAGCGCACTGAGCAGAATCGGTAGTAGCCAGCGGGTCCTCATGCTCGTCTCCTTCCTTGGGCGACCTCGACTCCTCTACACGTGTGGATGGCCGGAGGTTCCATCGCCCACCTCGGCCTTCAACTCAATGACGCCGGCCGGGCCCTGCCGGTTCGCGGGTGCTTCCCACGGGTTCCGGCTCAGGCATATCCTTCGAGCTATGGGTGAGCAGCGGAGGGCCAGTAGCGATCGCCGCTCGGGGCAGGAGCGGCGCAAAGAGGAGGACCGCAGGGAGCAGGATCTCGGGCCTCCGGAGGGGACGCCGGAGCGCCGATCGGGCGTGGATCGCCGCTCAGGTCAGGATCGAAGGTCGGGGGTCGATCGTCGTAACCGCGAGGACTAGCAGTACTCGTACGGGTCGCCGGTCTCGCCGTTGCTCTGGCTGAAGGGCGCGACCACATCCCACCATGCGTGACGAGCCTCTACGTTCGCCGTCATGAACAGGCAGGCCTCGGCCGATTTGGAGCGGGTCGGCGGGCCCCCGATGCCGAGATGCGCCAGCGCCTCGGGAACGACCTTCTTCGCCGGGTCGGTGGTCACCGTTCCCCATCCGGCCTGGACATACGGAGCCGGGTCGAGGATCGGCGCGTCCGGAGGATCCTGGTTGTAGTCGTCGATCGTCGGATAGACCGCCGCCTCCTCGAGCGCGCGGCGGATCTCCCAGTTCGTCAGGTCGAGTCCCTCCCCCCGAACCATGACGGGCTGCTCGACAGCCTCGGTCACGATCCCTCGAAGGTGCCCGGCCGCGCGGCGGGCCTCGAGGATGATCCGCGAGATCGTCCCCGCCGTTCGGGGGGCCGCGAAGCTGGTACCGCTGACGCTCTGCTTTCCTTCCTCGCAGCGGAGGCAGTAGGGGAGCGTCTGCGTGAAGTCGCCGAGGAAGTCGGGGAGTGAGCCCGACTGGCTCTCCCTGCCCTCACTGCTTCCCTCGCCGTAGCCCGCGACCCCGATCGAGAACCACGGCCCGGAGGTCGCGTCTATCGGTGACAGGGCGGGGGAGTTGTCGGCAGCCCCGACGTGGATCTTTCCGTTTTCGACCACGCCCTTGTAGGCGTCGTTGAGGTGGTATCCGAGCGGGGGGCTGCCGGGAGGCCCGTAGCTGGTGCTGATGACGTCCACGGCCGGATGCGAGAACGCCCACTGCTCTCCGAGCGGTGTAGTGGCGAAGCCCGGCACCGCCAGCGGTCCGCCGGGTGCCTGAACGAGCACGACGATCGCCTCGGGGTTTGCGGCCAGGACCGCGCTGGTCGTGCCCATGCCGTGGCTCGTCGCGCCGACGTCGGGCCGCAGCCTCGATCCGTTGCCGTTGAAGGAGATCCCGATGAGGTTCGTTCCCTTGAACCAGTAGGGCTCGCCCGCCTCGATCGCGTCGAACTCGGCCTTGTCCTGCGCGAAGTCCGCGGTGAAGTTTCCGGTGCGGGTGACCTCGATGATGTGGTCCTCGTCGATCCCGAACTCGTCGAGGACGTCAGGCGTGACGCTCGAGGGCGCCGACCCCCCGTAGACGCTTCCTCCCATGTGGAGCGACTCGTGGTACGGGTTCGGCGCGGAGTCGATCACGGCGACAACGACACGAGGCACCGGCTCGGGCTCGACCTCCTGCCCCGAAGAGGATCCGGCTGGTAGCAGCAGCGAGACCGTGAGAATGGCAACCAGGACGAACCAAGCGCGGAGTGCGGCGGGCATACACACAGGTTCGGCGCGCGACCCCTTAGGTCCTGCCAGACGCCTAAAGAGGAACTCGGAGACGGGCGGCGAATACTCAGGCAGCCGATAAGGAGGATTCGCCCAAATGCGCAGAGCCCTGATCCCCGCCATCGCCCTGGTCGCACTCGCGGCCGGCCCGGCCTCGGCTCAGACCCCGGAGCCCACACCGCCTTGCCCGACCAGCGAGCAGTTCACCACGCTCGGCCTCACGGGCATGCAGGAGAGCTTCGCTCCCGAGCCCGTGCCTAGCGTCGGGACGGACATCATCAACGACGAGGTCACGCCGATGCCGTACCACGAGGAGTCGGTGACCAGGTTCCGATACCGCGTCGACGTCTCGGGCTCGACGGCGAAGCCGTTCGCGAAGACCGCCAACGTCACTCTCACGCTCAGCTGGGATAACGACAGCGACTTCGACGTCTACGTCTACGACAAGGACGACGCCGCGATCGGCGAGAGCGTGAGCTTCAACCCGCTCGACGGGAGCGGCGAGACCATCGGTCTCGTGGGAGTCGCCCACTGCACCGACATCCGGATCGACGTCGTGAACTACCTGGGGCTGCCGGACAGCGCGCTGGTTCTGGACGCGAAGCTGACGAACCTGAAGCCCTAGCCACGCGACGATCCGCCGAGGAGTAGGCTCCTCCTAGCCCAGCTCAGGAGGTGCCCGTGAGGAGACTCATCCTGCCCACGGTGGCCGTGGTCGTGCTATCGGCCACTCCCATAGCAGCTCAGGTCGAGCCCGTACCCACGCCGCCCTGCCCCGTGAGTGAGGAGTTCCCCACCCTTGGGCTCACCGGCAAGCACGAGGACGTCGATTCGCCACTCCTGCCGGACAGTGTGCAGCCACTCGGAGAGCCCTTCGCCTCCGAGAGCTACGTCGACTACCGCTATCGGCTGGATGTCTCGGGTTCCGAGACGAAGCCCTTCGCCACCAAGGCGAACGTCACGGTAAACCTCGCCTGGGACAACGACGGGGACTTCGACCTCTACGTCTACGACAAGGACGACAGCCAGCTTGGAAGCAGCACCGACTTCGTTCAGGATCGCGTGGAGACGGTGACGCTCTCCGGTGCCGCCCATTGTCTCGACTTCCGAGTCCGGATCCAGAACTTCCTGGCACCGCCGGCTCTGGAGATGGCCCTCGACACGACGGTCTCGAACCTGAAGCCGTAGGTCAGGGATAGGAGATCTGCGAGGCCCCGGGCCGGTAGCCGGTCCGGGGTTTCGCCTTCTTATGGGCAGACGGTGCCTGGCGGCGGGGGAGTGCGGAGGCAGGGGTCCGGGGGCTCGAACTTGAGAGCGTCCCCAAGGTTGGAGTTCCCCTCGAGGAAGTCCACGGCCGCCACCTCTTCGGCGTGCGGTCCGGTGTAGCGAAGGATGTAGAGGCCGTTGCGGAGGTCGACCACGTAGATCAACCCGTCCTTTATCACCGGGTACGACCACATGACCACCTTGTCAGCGCCGGTCGAGAGAACCGGGTCCTCCTGAGCGACCGCGGGCAGCGGGTCGGGTATGTACTCGCCGGCCTTCACGGGTGCGGCCGGATCCGTGATGTCGATCGCCTGGAAGCCGCCCGAGTGCCAGGTGATGAACGCGATGTGGGGCGTGAGCGTCGGGTTGTGAGCCGAGATGCTCGTGAAGGGCCGCGGGACGTCCGTCTCGCAGAAGCTCTCGTTGTTCTGGGGAAGCTTGTACTCGGCGCGGACCACCGGGGTAGTCGGGTCGGAGATGTCGACGAACCGGGTCCAGCCCCACGGGCATCCATGGCTCGGGCTGAACGCCGGCTCGCGAAGCACCTCGCCGTACACCTCATCCGAAACGAACATGTAGTCCTGGCCGGGGATCTTCACGGCGCTGTGCGCGCCCGGTCCGGCCCAGCTGACGCGCTTGGCGGCCGGCGTTATGAGGCGAGCGGTCGGGCTGGCCGCTCCGTTCGCGAAGTCCGAGGTGTCGGCGACCGCGACCCCACCCACCAGGTGGGCGTAGTAGCCGGTCATCCCATCGGTGCTCACACCGAGTGAGTGCAGGTTGCCGGCCGGTATGCCCGTGGCCACATCGCCCAGCAGGAACGGCTGCTGCCCCTGCGCGACGGGCGAGATGTCGTACACCTGCATCCGCCGGGTTCCCCCGGGGCCGACGAAGAAGAGGGCCCTGTCGGGGTTGAAGGGATCTACCCACAGGAAGAACTCGTGGGGGTTCGCGGGCGGATCGAAGTCGAGGACCTTGACCGGTGCAGCTCCCTTCGCGCCGGCGATGTCGTAGAAGCTGAAGACATCGGGTGTTCCTCCGGCCGGCGCGCAGTTGTGGATCAGCTCGCTGCAGTTCGAGGAGAGGTTCTGAACGATCAGCAGGTCCTGTTGCGGCCATACCCTCATCTCGCGCGACGTCTGGTCGGTCAGCCCCTCGTTCGGAGGACCGATCTGGCCCACGACGGTGGGAGCGGCCGGATTGGAGATATTGACGATCTGGATCCCGGCGTTGTTCACGTTCAGCTGGGTGCCCCAGGGCTTGCCGTCCGTTCGGCTTCCCACGTACGCGTAGTCACCGTGGACCGCGAGCGCGGCGTTCATGCCCCGCATGCCCAATGGGTTGTGGCCGACGAGCTGGAAGTTATCGCTGACTGCGTCAAAGACGGGGGCCTCGCCGCGGGTGCCGTAGCCCTCCGCCCCGGAGATGCCGAGCAGAGCGACGGAGGCGGAGATGGCCCCCATCAGTGCATGACGGAGCCGACGGGAGGCGATTAGGCGCGCCATCTGAGTTGATACGTTCGACGTCCCACCCTCGAGTTCCTCCCGGGGGGCTCCTCGAGGCCGAAAAGTCCGACCTCGTGGCAGGAATCAGGGCCCGCGCGGCCGAACCTTTAAGTAGCATGCCCGGCCGCCCTCGCCTCCTCCCGCTGTTCTCTGCGCTGCTCATCCTCAGCGCGGTCCCACTGACGGCGGCCGCGGACGAGCCGGCAGAGGAGGCCGAGCAGCGCGACTTCACGCTCGCCCTGGGGGAGAAGGTCTTCTGGACGGGCCCGGGGTCGGGGATGCAAGACTGTGGAACCGCGTGTTGGGCCTACAGGCTCAACGTGACCGAGCCCGGCTACCGCCTGCGGGTCGGCTTCGAGAGGCCCCTGCTGGGAGACGTCTGGCGGGTGGACCTTCTGTACCCCTCGGGGTCCACGGCGGGCTCCTTCTCTCCGGGGACCGATCTTTACTCGGCCGAGTACATGATCTTCGGGGCCGAGGTGGGGACCTACACCCTGCGCGTTACAGCACAGGACGTGACCGACCTGCGCTTCAGGATGCGCGCGACCGTCGAGGCAGACAACGGCGGGCTCGTCTCGGAGCACGTGCTCACCCCGCCCGACCTCCAGCCGCTGCCTCCGTGGGACTTCTCCTTCAAGATGCCGGTCACGAACGGGATCGTCGGCGGCGAGTCGATAGGAGCGACGGTGCCCGGTGGTCGTCCGTCGTGTCATCCCGAGGAGTTCGTCGAGAAGGACGTGACACGCTGCCTCCGCATGTCCTTCGGAGTGCTGAACGTCGGCCAGGGTCCTCTAGAGCTACAGGTCGGGCCGGGGCAGGAGTACGAGGACCGTCCCTTGATCCAGCATGTGCGCTACGCGGACTCGGGCTTCGTCAGCCGCTCGGCCGGGAACGCGTACTACCACACGACCCATCTGCACTATCACCACGACAAGGCGGTCGGCCTCGAGCTCTTGCGCGTCGTCGACCCCGAGACCGGCGCTCTGGTCGCAGCAGCAGAGCCGCACCTCAAGGGCTTCGCCCACAGGGATGAGCTCCTCCGTAAGTGGGAGACCTTCTATCCCGTGTGGGGGAAGCAGGGATTCGGCCTCCTGCCCGGCTGGGGGGACTACTACGAGTGGGACAGGCCCGGCAACTACATCGACTTCGGCGAGAACGGCGACGGGATCTACGTCGTGAGGATCACGGCGGATCCCGAGGGCTTCATCCTCGAGACCGACACGACCGACAACGTCGCGTACTCGGTGATCTGGGTGAAAGGCGACACGATCGACCACCTCGAGTCTGGCATCGGGTCCGATCCCTGGGATCCCTGCCGCATCCCGCTGGCCCTGGGGCCCGAGTGGGTGGACTCTTTCGAGGCCCCCGAGCCCCGACCCGAGGAATGCGCCGACGAGGCCACTTCTACTGTCTAGAAAGTCGGAAACGTCCGATTGGTGGGCTACCACCGAAGTGAAGTAAACTAAGCAAAGTGGCTACGAGCGTATATCGCAGTGAACGTGGGCTGATCATGCGCGTCATCGAGGCTGACGACGGTGGACTCAAGGTCGAGACCCTCGAGGACGGCGAGTGGATCGCAGGTCGGATCGGCATGGTGGGACTGAGGCTTTCGCCCACGACCACCAAGCTCACCGCCCGTGACATCCAGAAGCTTCCCGAGTAACTCTGCCCTAGAGGTCTTCCAGTGGATCCGGTCCCGGGTCCCCCCCTTGCGCGACCACGACCAGGCGATCGAGCGTCTGTCCCCATCCCTGCATGTGAATGGCGCGCTCAGGATCCGTTCTGAGGCCGCTGTGGCGTAGCTTCAGGATCGTGGCGTCCCCGTCGGCGACGAGGTCCACCTCCACAGTGGAGGTCCCCGGCAACACCCCGAAACCGTCGGGGAGCCCGTTGATCTGCTCCCAGCCCCAAGTGAACACGATCCGTCTGGGCGGATCGACCTCCACGTACTCGCCTCGGGCAACCACGCGCGAGCGGCCGGTAACGGTGACTCGGAACAGCCCGCCGGGCTGGGGATCGAGCTCCGCGTCCACGCCCTGCCATGCGTTGAACTTCAGCGGGTCCGTGAAGTAGGAGAAGACGGTCTCGGGCCGCGCGGCTATGCGCCGCTCCACCTCGATGGCGTCCTGCGCGGAGGCCTTCATCGCTGGCTCTTCTCTTCCGCCTCTGCGAGCCCGGCGAGTCGGTCCAGGTCCGCCTCCCACATATTGATCAGGACGGTCTTGAGCGGGCCCAGCCGGGCCCGGTCCGCCTTGTAGAGGCGGGTGGTGCCGCGCCGGCGCTCTCGGATCAGGCCGGCACCCTCCAGGACTCGCAGGTTCTGGGAGATCGCGGGCCAGGTCACGTCGAAGTGAGAGGCGATGTCGCCGGAGGAGAGCTCGCGGCTCCACACCAGCCGGAGGATTTCCCTGCGTCGGGGGCTAGCGATCGCGCGGAGGGCGGCTTCCTGCACCCGGTCATTCAACCACACTCATGTGGGTTGCGCTTAATTAAGGATACAGTTTAGGATGTACGGAAGCCTCGCCCATCCAAAGGAGGAGCCATGAGACGCCACGCCACAGTGCTCGTCGCGTTCGCCCTGCTCGCCGCTTCGTGCGGCCAGTACCCGGGAGTGCACGAGGCGGCGTTGGAGGCGGGAGAGATCCCGGCTGGGGGCTCGGGTCTCGCCCCAGCGACCGGTATCGAGGCATCGGGCTCAGCAGCGGGCGCCTCTGAGGGGACGACAACAGCGGGCGCATCGACAGGCACCGTGCCACCCACCTCCGCGGATCCAACCGGGGCAAGCGGCGCCGGGCAGGCCGCGGCCGGAACGGCTTCCGGCGCGGCTGCCCTCCCGGCGGGAGGGGGAACGACCACAGGCGTGACGCCGACCACTATCAAGCTGGGCCTACATGCGCCGCTGACCGGGGCGGCACCGTTGAAAGCCGAGTCCTTCAACCGAGGGAAGGACGCCTACTGGCTGCGCGGCGCGGACGGCAAGCCCGTCGAGATCTTCGGCAGGCAGGTCGAGGTCGTCTTCCAGGACGACCAGTACAACCCCTCGCACGCGCGGGTGGTGTGCTCGCAGATGGCCGAGCAGCAGGAGGTCTTCATGCTGGTGGGCGGCGGTGGCACCGATCAGATCCAGACGTGCGCCAACTACGCCGCCAGCAAGGGCATCCCGTACGTCTCGGTCGGAACCACGGAGATCGGGCTGACCAGGCTGCCCAACTACTACGGGGTGTCGATGTCGTACGCCGACCAGGTGCCGCTCCTCGCGCAGTACGTGAACGCGAATAGGGGAACCCTCGGCTGGGGCGGCGACGGCTCCAAGATCGCCGCCGTGATCACGAACACGCCGAACTTCGACGATGCCGCGGCCGCGTTCGAGCAGTCCTTTCCTGGCGCCAGGATGCTCCGGCCCGAGAAGAACGAGCGGGGCGGGACCATGGCCGGGCAGCTCTGTACCGGAACGCTGAAGAACTTCGAGGTCGTCTTCCCGCTCACGGCGCCCACCTACTTCCTCGAGATGGCGGGCTCGGCCAAGTGCAACCCCCAGTACGTCGGCGTAGGTATCTCGATGGGACTCAACCAGGTCGTAGGGGTTGGTTGCACGTCCGGCGGAATCGCGAACGCGAGGTTCTTCTCGCCGGCCCCGGCCTTCGCGGACAGCGACAAGTACGATCCCGAGTTCCGTAAGGCCGGCGGTGCCGACGACATCGAGTGGCTGCTGTGGGGGCTGTGGAAGTCCATCCATCAGCTCCTGCTCAAGGCCGGGAAGAACCTGACCCGGGAGGGCTTCATCCAGTCCTCGGCCACGGCCTCCTACGAGACAGGTGTGTTCCCACAGGTGGGGATGTCGGCCTCGAACCACTTCGGCGCCAAGCAGGTGAACGTCCTGCGCGCTGACTGCAACAGACGTGAGTACGTGACCGAGCAAGCGTTCAAGAGCTCGTTCTAGAGACAGGAGGAACACATGCCTTTCGTCGAGGTGTTCAGCTCGGCCAGCACGTCGCTGTCGCAGGAGAAGCGGAAGGAGATCTCCGAGCGACTCGTCTCGGAGGTGATGGAGGGAGAGGGCGCGCCGGACAACGAGAATACGAGGTCGCTCTCCTGGCTCGTGTGGCACGAGCCGAAGCTTTGGTCGATCGGCGGCCGGCCTGTCCAGGACGGAGAGCGGCCGTTCTACGCCGTGCGCGTCAGCATGCCGGCCGCTTCGCTCAACGAAGAGAAGAGAGCGGAGGTCGTCAGGCGCGTCACGCAGGTCCTGGCCGAAGCCGACGACGATCCCGGCCGCTTCTATCAGGCCCCTCCGGTCTCCTTCGTCCTCATCAACGAGGTGCCCGAGGGCAACTGGGGCTCGGCGGGGATGGTGTTCCGTTTCCCCGACATCGCCAGCTACGTCCTCAAGGGCGTCCCCGGCCAGATGAGTGAGGCTGAGGTCGCCGAGGCCTTCGGCCTCGAGGGCGAGCGGGTTACCTCGTAGGTCTCACCGTTCCCGGCAGGACTTGACAGGGCTCTGCCGGATGCCTTATTTTACCCTCAGGTTATTTAACCGGAGGGTTTAGAGATGAGCACTGCAACGCTGGACGCAACGTTCTCGGCCCTGGCCGATCCGACGCGCAGGGCCATCTTGGGCCGGCTGATGTCGGGCGAGGCGACGGTCACCGAGCTCGCGTCGCCCTTCAAGATGACCCTTCCGGCCGTCTCGAAGCACCTGAAGGTGTTGGAGCGCGCCGGCCTGATATCTCGAGGCCGAGAGGCACAGTGGCGGCCCTGCAAGCTCGATGCCAAGCCGCTGAAGGACGTCTCGGAGTGGCTGGAGGATTACCGACGCCACTGGGAAGAACGACTCGATCGCCTGGACGACTACCTGCAGGAACTGCAGAGGAAGGAGAAGCGGGATGACCGCGAAGAGTGACTACGCCGCGACGATCACGACGCCGTCGGACACGGAAACCGTGATCACGCGCGAGTTCGACGCGCCGCGCGAGCTCGTTTGGGAATCGATGACGAAGCCCGAGCACGTCAGGCAGTGGTACGGCTTGCGCAGCCTGAACATGACCGTTTGCGAGATCGACCTGCGCGTTGGAGGTAAGTGGCGCTACGTGCAGAGCGACGGCGAGAACGAGTTCGCGTTCTCCGGCGAGTATCGCGAGATCGACCCACCCGGCAGGCTCGTCTCGACGGAGGAGTTCGAGGCCATGCCCGGTACCGGCTACGTCGTCACTCTCACGCTCGAGGAGCGCGACGGTAAGACCCAGATGACGAGCCACCTGCAGTATCAGTCGATGGAGCACCGCGACGGACACATCCAGTCGGGCATGGAGCGGGGTATGAACGAGACGTTCGACCGTCTCGATGAGCACCTCCAGCAGATGGCTGCCGGAGCATCGTCCTAGCTCGAAAGGAGACTCGAGATGACTGAAGCCAAAGACATTCCAGAGCTCAACATCACCCGCATCTTCGATGCGCCTCGAGACCTGGTCTTCGACGCGTGGACCAGGCCGGAGCACCTGAAGGAGTGGTTCCACCCCGAAGGCTTCACCACGCCCGAGGTCGAGGTCGACCTGAGGGCGGGCGGGAAGCAGCGCCTGGCGATGCGTGATCCCGAGGGCAAGGACTACTGGTCCGAGGGCACCTACCAGGAGGTGGTCGTCCCGGAGAAGCTCGTGGTGACGGACGCGCTGCTAGACGATGACGGCAACCCGATGTTCGAGGTCCAGCACACCATCACGTTCGCGGACATGGACGGCAAGACGGAGGTCACCGTCAACGCCAGGGTGGAGAAGATCCACGATCCGGCCTCTGCCGAGCCCCTGTCGGGGATGGAGGAGGGCTGGAAGCAGACCCTCGACAATCTGGACAAGCACCTGGCGAGGGCTTAGCCAGGATCGTTCACCGCGAGTTCACGGCCGTGAAGTAGTCTCGGGGAATCGCGGGGGGCTGGGGCGTTGTTGCACCTCCGAGAGGGTTCCAACGCGTTGCTCAGGGAGGAGGGGCATGTCTGAATACATGATCAGGACCTCGGGTCTGGTCAAGCGTTATGGCAAGGTCGTGGCGCTCGACGGGCTCGATCTGGAGGTGCCGAAGGGGACCGTGCTCGGTCTGCTCGGCCCGAACGGGGCCGGGAAGACCACCGCGGTCCGGATCCTGACCACGCTGCTGGAGGCCGACGAGGGCGTCGCCGAGGTGGCCGGTCTGGATGTTCGAACGAACGGGCACGAGGTCAGGGGGAAGATCGGCCTCTCGGGGCAGACCGCGGCCGTTGACGAGCACCTGACCGGGTTCGAGAACCTCGACATGGTCGGCCGGCTCTACCACCTCGGGAAGCAAGGGGCGCGCGCGAGGGCCCGTGAGCTCCTGGTCCAGTTCGAGCTGGACGAGGCAGGCGACAGGCCGGCCAAAACCTACTCGGGCGGGATGCGCAGGCGCCTCGACCTGGCCGCTGCCCTGGTGGCCAAGCCGGAGGTGCTCTTCCTCGACGAGCCGACCACGGGGCTCGACCCGCGGAGCCGGGCCCACATGTGGGACACGATCATCGAGCTGAGCAAGGGCGGATCGACCTTCCTCCTCACCACGCAGTACATGGAGGAGGCCGACGCCCTGGCCGAGAACATCGTGGTGATCGACCGTGGTAGCAAGAT
>JBOGVX010000131.1:0-18351 GCA_050693165.1 Actinomycetota bacterium
GCGTTCCGCCCTCTGGAGACTCCGTCAGGTGGCGCCCTGGCTGGTCGCGGTAGCGGAGGAGCTCCAGGTCTCGAGCGACGTCGAGATCGACGTCCGGGAGGCGAGAAGGGTAGCCGGTCAGGTCGCCGATCCCATCGCGGCGAACGAGAATGCCGAGCTCGAGCTCTTCATTACCGACCTCCTGCCTGACTGGTACGAGGACTGGGTGATCATCGAGCGCGAGCGGTTCAGGCAGACACGCCTCCATGCCTTGGAAGATCTGTGCGAGCTGCTGGCAAGCAGGGGCCGATACGGGCGTGCGATCGACGCGGGTCTCAGTGCTGTCGCGGGAGAGCCCCTGAGAGAGAGCGCACACATGATCGTCATCCGAGCCCACCTGGCCGAAGGAAACCTCGGAGAGGCCGTGCGGCAATTCCGCTCCTACAGCCTCCTCCTTGAAGAGGAGCTCGGCGTGGAGCCTTCCGAAGAGCTCAAACGGCTCATAGGGGTCCCTATCACCTGATAATGCCTCTTGACAGGGGGTTATCCTTTTGATGTGGCCTCCCGACAAAACGTCGGGGTGTTGGTCATCCGCGTTTGGACGGAGGCCGATGGCGGGATCCGAGCCCGCTTGACGAAGACGGTCGACGTCGAGGCGCCGGACTCCGAGGTGACCGAGGAGAAGGTCGCGGCCACCGAGGAGGAAATCCTCGAGACCGTTCGGACCTGGCTTGAGGCCTACGCCTTGACGGGTTGATGATCCGCCCCCGGTGACGCAGCGGTGACGCTCCGATGACACCTGCCCCGCATCCTCTCTCCTAACGCCCGGCACCGAGAGGAGGGAGCATGACCCGCATTTCCCGAGGTGGTTTCGCCATGCCCGCGAGCCGCCGACTCACCGACGTACGGAGGACAGCCCTTGTGGCTGCCTTCGGCCTGATCGCAACGCTTCTAGCGCTGGTCCCGGCGACGCCGGCATCGGCATTCGCAAAGGATGTAACGGACGTCAGTCCCGACGTTTCCGACAACACGAACGCCAACGCAGCGACTGGAGGGCGTGTCAATGGCCTGGCCAGCGTGGCCGGCGACAACCAGATGTACTACGCCGCCAGCGAGTGGGGGGGACTGTTCAAGTCCACAGACGGCGGGGACTCATGGTTCCACCTCGACAAGCACCTTCCGATGGCGATGTGGGAAGTCTCGGTTGACCCCGGCAACACGGGAACCGTCTATGCGACCTCGTTCTACGACGGCCGGATCACCACCGAGGCCGGGATCAACGTCAGCTACGACGGAGGCGCGACCTGGAACCACCCGGCGTCGGCGAACCCTGCGCCCGGTGACAGCTGTACGGGTGGCGTGAACGACGAGCCCTCCGCTTTCGGCATCAGCATCGATCCGGCGACACCCAGTCGTGTCGCCATCGGAACCAATTGCGGAGTCGCGCTGAGCACGGACTCCGGCGTGAACTGGACCTTCACCGACCCGGACCCGGCCGGCGACCCGAACGGAGGCAGCGAGAACGTCTGGGATGTCGTCGTTCGCGGCAACACCATCGATGCCTGTGGCGACGACGGTTACTACCGTTCCAGTGACGGCGGGTCGATCTATGTTCGCGCTACCTCGGCGCCTCCGTCGGGGCTTTGCGAGCTCGACATCTCGCCCGACGACGGCCAGGACGTTTTCGCCGCTGCGCCCGCGACGGGTGGAGGGACTTCCATCTGGGAGACGAATGACGGCAACGTCACCTGGACCGACCACGGAGACCCCGAGGGAACTCGAGGAGGCCGCATCCACTTCCTCAGGGTGAACGATCGCCCGGGAACCGCGTTCGACGTGTGGTTCGGCGAGTTCAGCTTGTGGCGGGCCGGCTGCGACTCGGCCAACACACCCAGCTGCCCCAACGCGCCGTATCCCGGCGGGTTCACACAGAACGTCAACAGCCCCGGCCAGGCTCACGACGATGCAGGCGATCTGGTTTTCGACACTCAGCCTGCGGTCGCCGACGACGCCTGCCCGAGGATCTTCTCTTCCGACGGTGGGGTTCATCGTGTCACCGGCGGTTGCCAGAGCCCGACCTTTGTCAGGGACAACAACGGCATGCACGCGCTGTGGCTCTGGGGGATGTCGGGAGCCGACGACCCAGGTGCCGGCGAGTTCCTCTACGGCGGCGCCCAGGACACGGGTTCCTTCGGGACCAGCAACGCGGACAACGATCCGCCGACTTGGACCAACCCGAACTGCTGCGACGTCTTCGACTTCATCAGTGACCCGACGCGGGCGCTCTTCACGTTCTGCTGCGCCGGAGGGACGGGTCCACGAACCACGCTCAACCAGGGCGCACCTGGGCTCACATCCCAGTCGGGTGTCACCATCCCGCCGTCCGGTCTGCTTCCGGAGTTCACCTCCGGCGATATCTTCGACCAGTTCGGTACTGACGACTACGTGATCCTGACGCGTGACTGCACGTTCCCGGCACCCGCCACAGGCTCCAGTAGGGGATGTCCGGCCACCAACGACGGCGGCGTGCACATCACGACAGCCTTCAGCGGCGCGCCGACGTGGACCGAGCTCGGCAACGCCAGTGAGCCGCCCTCGGCCAACCTGTGCAAGGTGCAGGCTTCCGTCTCGGCAGGAACGCCGACCTTCTACGCACAGACCGGCGGCTGCGACAGCCGGGGCGGCGACCAGCTATGGAAGTACTCGGGCACCGCTCCTGGTGGCACGTGGCAGCGGATCGACAACAACACCGGGTTCCAGGGAAACGTCGGCATCTTCGCCGTCGACCCCAACAACCCGAACCGCCTGTACGCATCGGATGACGCAGCCGCGAACCCGACGCGGATGGTTTTCTCGAACGACGGAGGCCTCAACTGGAGCCCCGACACGGAGCTCGACAACATGATGACCGGCGGTGGGGCCTTCAAGATGGACACCGCTATCGGCCCGACCGACTTCGAGGGCTTCGGCGGCTACACGCAGCCGACGCTGGTCGCGTTCGATCCCGACAACGGGAACAACATCGTCGCGGGTGGGCACGACTCGGGGGTCTTCATGTCCTCGAACGGTGGTGAGAGCTGGATCCTGCTCACCGACCCGTTCACCTCCGACACTTCCGGGACCGAACACCTGCCTCAGCCACGATTCGCCTATTTTGACCACGAGACCGGTTCGCTGGACATCTACGTCGGAACTCAGGGCCGAGGTTTCTGGCGCCTGACGCCGGCCATCGCGGACCTCATCGTGACCAAGTCGGATCACCCCGACCCCGCAACGGCGGGTGACCAGCTCTTCTACGACATCACGGTGGAGAACGATGGGCCCGACGACGCGCCGAATGTGATCGTCACGGACGATCTGCCGGAAGAGGTCGACTTCGTGACGAGCACCGGCAGCTGCACGGAGACGCCGGCTGGCTCCGGCAACCTGACGTGTCCCATCGGCGACATCGCGAACGGCGAGAGCATCACGTTCACGATCAAGGTGGCGGTTCACGCCGACGTCGTCTCGGAGAACAATGGTCCGAAAACGATCACGAACCGGGCCTCGGCCTCCAGCGATGGGGCTGCGGATCCGAACGCCGATGACAACGCTGCGGTCGAGCAAACGATCATCGATGACTCCGCGGATCTGGAGATCACGAAGGTCTGCGAGGCCGATGCCTCGCCGGTGGCCGGCGACGACATCGACTGCACGGTGTTCGTCGACAACCACGGGCCGTCGTTCGCTCGCGAGGTTGTGGTGGACGACGTGATGGACTCGAGCGGACCTTTCCTGGTGAGCAGCGGGCCCACGCCCAGCCAGGGCACCTGCTCGGCATCCGCGCCCGCGGGGGCACCGCACCAGGAGTTCAGCTGCCAGCTGGGCGACCTGGAGCCCCAGACATCGGGCACCACGGGACGGGCCACGATCGAGTACACGATCACGGCCAGCGAGGGCCAAGAGATCACCAATGTGGCCACGGTCCGGAGCGACACTCCCGATCCGAACGCCGACAACAACAGGGTCGAGAGGTCGATAACGATCGAGTCCTCGTCCGATCTCGAGGTCACCAAGTCCGATGACCCTGATCCGGTCACGGCGGGAGAGGACCTGACGTACACCATCGTGGCGACCAACGACGGACCGTCCGCCGCCAACGACGTCCTGATCGAGGACTTCGCCCCGGCCGGAGTCACCATCAAGTCGGTGACGGGATCCGGTGGACCGGCAACCTGCAACGCGGGGGTTCCGGGAGACCCGTTCCGTCCCTCGACCTGTGCGTTCGGGACGCTGTCCTCTGGTCAGTTCGTCACCATGACGCTGGTTGTCACGGTCCTGCCCGACACTCGTGGGCAGCTCAACAACGACGCCAGGGTGACTTCGTCGACCTTCGACCCGTCGAACCAGAACAACTTCGACACGGAGTCGACGCAGGTCCAGGCGATAGCGGATCTGGTCCTGACCAAGGTGGACTCACCTGATCCGGTCGTGGCGGGTACGCCGCTCGACTACACGTTCACGATCAAGAACGACGGCGGTCCCTCCACGGCCCGGGACGTCGTCGTCACCGACGACCTGCCGCAGGAGGTGGTCTACCTGTCGACGACCATCTCCGATGGTTCGGGAACCTGCGATCTGGTGGTCGACAATCCCAACAACCTGGTGCTCTGCGAGCTCCAGGACCTCGATCCCAACGAGGACATGACCGTGATCCTTCACACGCTGGTCAAGAGCGATACGTTGGAAGGCACCATCACCAACAGCGCTGACGTGACCTCCGATGTGAGCGATCCGGACGCGTCCAACGATCACCCGGTGATAGACACCACCGTCGAGACCGTGGGCGATCTGGTCGTCGTGAAGAACTCGAACCAGGACACCTACAAGCCGTCGGACCTGATCCAGTACACGATCATCGTGTCCAACAAGGGACCCTCGGACGCGCAGCAGGTCGAGGTGGTGGACACTCTGCCGCCGGCCAAGATCGGCTACTACGTGTTCGACAACCAGAACTGCGGGCTCTCGGGCATCACGCTCACGTGCTCGCTGGGCACGATCGTTGCCGGACAGGAGAAGTCCTTCAACGTGTACTTCCGGGTGAAGGGGAACAAGGGCTTGATCGAGAACAAGGCCGTCGGTACCTCAACGGGACCCAACGCTACGTTCGATCCGTTCACGAGCGACAACACCTTCATCAGGAAGAACCTGATCGCCGGCGGCGGGAAGGGCGGCGGCGGCGGCGGGCAGGGAAACGGCTGATGGTAGCCAGAGCGAGCAGCGATCCGGGGGGCGGTCTCAGGGCCGCCCCCCGGCCTTTCTCGGCTTCCCGGCTCGAGAGGCTCAGGCCGGGGCGCAGTCGCGCTCGAGGAAGACGCGGATAGCCAGGAAAGCCTGATCGTCGACCAGGGCCTCGATGCAGGCCTGCTCGCCGGAGTCGATGGCGGACACCTCGGCCGCGTCCAGCGCGCGCCACTCGTCGCCGTCGGGTCTGAAGAACCTGGTCGCGTCTCCGGCGAAGCGCTCGAGCACGACCTTCGGGCCTTCTCCCTCGACGAGCGTCATCTGGCTGTTGCCAATCTCCTCCAGGGACCCGCCGATCCACACGAGCGGGGGGTCTCCGGGCCTGGGCTCCGTGCGCTCGATGGGAGGCGATCCGCTCAGCGGGCGGACCTCGTCTATCAGGACCCGATCGGCAGCCACGGCACCGGCGGCGCCGATCGCGATAAGGAGGAGCCCCCTGAGAACGCGCATCACTGCATTATGCTGACCTGCTCAATCGGTTAGAAATAGGACCACATCAAAGGGGAGGATCGCCTCAAGTGAACGTCGTGGTGCTGGCCAAGTACGTGCCGAACCCAACCGGGACCCCGGAGCTCGGTCCCGACAACCTGCTCGTGCGCGAGGGCGTGGAGGGAAGTCTCGACCCCGGCGACGAGCCCGCCATCGAGGCAGCTCTCGAGGTCACCGAGAAGAACGGCGGCGAGGTGACCGTGGTCTCGATGGGCCCCGAGCCGGCGATGGACGCCGTACGAAAGGCTCTGTCCGTCGGCGTGCACAAGGGAGTGCTCGTCACCGACGACGCCCTGCGCGGAGCGGACACTCTTGCCACCGCCACGGTGCTCTCCGCGGCCATACAGCTCCAGGAGTTCGACCTCGTGTTCGCGGCGGTCGAGTCAACAGATGGCTACACGGGGACGCTGCCGCAGACCCTGGCGGAGTTCCTCGGCGTGCCTGCTCTGACGTACGCCAGAAAGTTCGAGCTGACCGACGGAGGCATCAAGATCGAGCGTCAGACAGAGAACGGGTATCAGGTCGTGGAGTCCGCGCTGCCGGCGCTCGTGACGGTTACGGCGGGGGCGACCTCGCCTCGGTACCCGACCCTGAAGGGGATCATGGCGGCCAAGCAGAAGCCCGTGGAGCGACCGTCACTCGCCGATCTCGGCCTCACCGCTGAGTCCGTGCAGGCGACGCAGTCCGTGGCCACCGTCGAGCCCGCCCCCGAGCGCAAGGCCGGTGAGGTTGTCGAGGACGGCGAGGAGGCGGTCGGCAAGGTCGTGGAGCTGCTCAAGGAAGCGAAGGTCATCTGATGGCGACCGTATGGGTTTACGCGGAGCTGAGTTCCGGGGGGGAGGTATCGAAGCCCGCTCTCGAGATCCTCACGAAAGCGCGCGACCTGGGTGACTCGGTCGCGGCCGTTGCTCTCGGCTCCGGCGCCAAGGAGGCCGCGAAGGTGCTGGGAGAATACGGCGCGACGACGGTCTATGCCGGGGATCACGAGGTATTCGACTCCCACCTCGCGCAGCCGAGAGTGGAGGCCCTCCATCAGCTCATCACCGAGCACCAGCCGAACCTGGTCCTGTTCGCGACGACCTACGACTCGCGAGACGTCGCAGGGCGGTTGCAGGCTCGCACCGCATCAACGCTCATGGGGAACGCCACCGACGTCCCGGCCGTCGACAGGGCGCAGACACAGATATTCGGTGGATCGAAGATCGTCGACGTCGAGCTGAAAGGCCCCGACCCGAAGCTGGTCCTGGTTCGGCCGAAGTCGTTCGTGGCCGAGCCCTCGGGCGGGAGCGCCCAGGTCGTCGAGGTCAACGCAGACATCGGCGACGACCTAAAGCATGCTCGAGTTACCGAAGTTCACGAGGAGGAGGCGAGCGGTCCCAAGCTCGAGGAGGCGCCGGTCGTCCTCTCCGGAGGGCGTGGGCTTCAGGAGGCCAAGAACTTCGAACTGCTGAACGAGCTCGCCAAGGTGATCGGGAACGCGGCGGTGGGCGCGACCCGTGCCGTCGTCGACGCCGGATGGGTTCCCTACAACATGCAGATCGGACAGACGGGGATCACCGTCAAGCCCGACGTCTACATCGCCGTAGGCATCAGTGGCGCGACGCAGCACCAGGTCGGGATGCGTGAGTCGAAGCGGATCATCGCGATAAACAAGGACCCGGACGCTCCCATCTTCAAGCTAGCCGACCTGGGCGTGGTCGGTGACGCGCTGAAGATCGTGCCGGCCATCACCGAAGCCATACGGTCCTCGGGATAGGCTTCCCTGCGATGCCCCGCTCGGCGGCTCGTAGGAGCGGCTGAATGGCACCCAGGTGGGACCGGCTCGACCCCAGAACCACGGTTCGGATGCAGGAGATGCTCCTGCAGTCCCTCGTGCGGCGCTTCCTCTATCCGTTCAGCCCCTTCTACCGGCGCCTGTTCGACGAGAACGGGATCAACCCGAAGCGGATCAAGAGCCTCGATGACCTCGAGAAGATCCCCACGGTCTCGGCCACGGACTTCGAGCGGGTCCCTGAGGACGACTGGCGCCCGTTCAGGGCGCTGCTCCGCCCCGACGAGAACAGCCTGAAGCGCTCGGCTAACCGCCGGCTGCTGCGACAGGTCGCCATCGAGAAGCTGTTCCACGGAGACCAGGCCGCGGAGCGGCTCATCGCCGAGGAGTTCAAGCCGATCCATCTCCACCTGCCCGACGGCTCGGGCCCGGTCGCCGGCTACACCATGCGAGACCTGTCCGCTCTTGCCCAGGGCGCCGCTAGGGCTCTCGCCGTTGCAGGCGCGCGGCGCTCCGACGTGATGGTCTCGACGCTGCCCTTCGGACCCCATCTCCCCTTCTGGCACGGCTACTACGGCGCGATAGGGGCCGGGATGTCGGCGTTCCATCTGGGTGGAGGGGCGGTCGTCCGTCCCGCCCAGGTCGCGTCTTGGATGGAGCGCGTCTCCTCGACGGTGCTGCTGGCCCAGCCCGGATATGCGGAGGGACTTCTGCGCGGAGCGCCACCTTCGACGCTCTCGGCCCTGAGGCTGCTCCTGCTGTGGGCTCCGACCGAGATGCAGGGCGCTCGCGAGCGCTACCTGATCCGGCTGCGCACGGGCGGCGCTACTGAAGCTCGCGTCGCCACCCTCCTCGGTATCCCGGAGGCGAGGGTGGCCTGGGCCGAGTGTCCCGTCTCTCCGGACCAGCCCGACGTCTCGTTCGGCTATCACACGTATCCGGACCTCGAGCTGCTCGAGGTCGTGGACGACAGCGGCAGGGCGGTAGAGGAGGGTCAGGGGGGCGAGCTCGTCTACAGCTCGCTCGACTGGCGAGGCTCGGCGCTGCTCCGCTACCGGACGGGGATCGTGGCCCGGCGCGGGATGACATGGGAGCGTTGCCCGGGATGCCGGCGAACCGTGCCCCGCATACTGCCCGACCTCTCACGCGTCGAGTGGAGGACCCGCATCAGCGGGCCTCGCGGAGAGGTCGTGGTCGACATCGCCGACGTGATCCCGATCCTTTGGCGGGCCGGCGGCGTCGCTCTCTGGCAGCTCGATGTCCAGAAGGGCGGGGGCGAAGGTGGTACCGATCGTGTCATCGCCTACCTCGCCGGAGCGCTGAGTGCCGACGCGGAGCAGCTGCGCAAGAACCTTGAGCCGTACGGGATCGAGACGCGGCTGGTCGACTTCCCGAGGTTCACGCGAGCGATGGGGGTTGGGCTCGAGCGCCCCGAGGTCCGCGTGCGAGTCAGGAACGCGACCGAGACGGCCGGCTCGGTCGTCTAGCCCCCGACCTCGGCGAACGCCCGCACCGTGAACGAGGCGCCGCCCACGATCGCGGGCGCTACCGCGAAGAAGCGGAAGCCGTCTGTCGGCAGGGCGTCCAGGCCTCGGAGGTGCTCCACGATCGGGATGCCGGCTCCCAGGAGCCGGGTGTGTGCGGGCCGCGCGGGATCCGACGTGTCGTCCACGTTGTTGAAGTCCACACCGACGATCGTCGCCGGTGCCTCGATGAGCAGGTCGAGGGTCGACGGGGAAAGGACCGGGTCGGGCTCGAAGTAGGCGTCACCGGGCCATCGTCCGTCCCAGCCGGTCCTGATCAGAACCGCGCGGCCCCTAACCGCTTCGACGGTAAGCTCGATGTCTATCGGGCGGGCCTCGGCCGGCGCGTCCACCACGATCCCCGGGACCCCCGCGATGCGATCGAGCTCGAGCCCGCTCAGGTCCTCTCGGTCACGGTGCCGGTGGAACGGTGAGTCGATGTAGGTCCCCGTGTTGCCGGGCATGTCCACCTTGCCGAGGTAGAACTCGGCCTTGCCCTGGTACCTGTCGCGCGAGGAGTCGTGGTCCAGGATCGCGCCGATGCGCGCCTCGGGCAGGAACCCGGGGAGCGTCGGCATGCCGTCCTCTATGGGGAGGCTCAGGTCCACGAACATTCAGGGGCCGATGCTACCCTCGGTCGCGATGTCGAAGGTACTCGTGGCGATGAGCGGTGGGGTCGACTCCTCCGTTGCGGCGTGCCTGCTCGCCGAGCAAGGGCACGACGTGCTCGGCTCGCACCTAAAGCTCGTCCACACCGGCGGAGTCGAGCACGGCTGTTGCGGCCCGTCGGCCGAAGCCGACGCGCGCGCGGTCGCCGATGTCGGCGGGTTCCCATTCGAGCTCGCAGACATGTCGGAGGTGTTCGAGGAACGGATAGTCGAGGACTACGTCGTGGAGCACGAGGCCGGCCGAACCCCCAACCCGTGCGTCCGCTGCAATGAGCGCATCAAGTTCGGCGCGTTCCTCGACCGGGCCGAGGAGCTCGGCTCCGACTTCGTCGCGACCGGCCATTACGTGCGAACGAGTGAGGACGCTCGCGGCCGGTGGCATCTGTCGCGCGGGCTGGACCCGTCGAAGGACCAGTCGTATGTGCTCGCCGGCCTGACGCAGGCACAGCTCGCTCGTTCGATCTTCCCCGTGGGCGGTCAGACGAAGGCCGAGACGCGGGCGCACGCCGTGAGGTTCGGGCTTCCGGTTGCCGACAAGCCCGACTCGCAGGATCTGTGCTTCGCTCCGGCCGGTGATGCCGGAGCGTTCGTCGAGGCCAGAGCGCCGCATTTGATAAGAGAGGGCGAGCTGGTCGACTCCGATGGGCGAGTCGTGGGCTCGCACGAGGGGACTCACAGGTTCACGATCGGACAGCGTCGCGGGCTCGGGGTGTCGACGGGGGAGCGAACGTACGTCCTCGAGGTCGACGCGCCCGCGAACCGAGTGGTGGTCGGGCCCGCCGCGCTCCTTACTCGCCCAGGACTGATCGCCGGGGCGGTGAACTGGATACCCGAGCGGCCCGACGGGCCGTTCGAGGCCCGAGTGAAGATCCGATACCGCGGCGAGGAGGTCGAGGCCGTGGTCGAGCCGGCCGGAGCCGGGGGCGCTCGAGTTGAGTTCAGGTCTCCACAGCCCGCCGTCACACCCGGGCAGGCCGTCGTGTTCTACGCGGGGGATCAGGTGGTCGGCGGCGGAACCATCGAGCGCGCGCTCAAGTGATGGCGGAGCCGGTCGAGGTCATCAAGTCCGGCACGCTGCGTTCGGCGTTGGGTACCCCTGCGATGCATCGGGAGGTCGCCGTTGAGACGCCGGGTCTCTGGGCAGGAACCGTGAGAACGGACGCCGACATGGAATCGGGATGGCACCATCACGGAACCCATCACAGCGTGATCTACATACTCGATGGTCGCCTGCGTATGGATTTCGGGCCCGGCGGGGCGGAGTCCGTGGAGGCGGAGGCCGGCGACTTCATCTCGGTCCCTCCCGGCGCGATCCACAGGGAGGCCTCGCCCGGCGACTACGAGGTGTTCGCGGTGGTCATCAGGTCCGGTCAGGGAGAGGTCGTCTTCAATGTCGACGGCCCTGAGCCAGCCTAGAAACTCACCGCCGCCCACGAGATGGGGTTCGCGAGGGACATCGCCAACCTGGTCTGCTTCCTGGACGAGGGCTTGATCGCCGAAGAGGGTCCCCCCGAGCGGTTCTTCTCGGAGCCGACGAATCCTCGGACCCAGCGGTTCCTGCAGCGCCTGATCGACGCCGGCCGCCTCTAGTTGGAGTGGCTGGGGTGCCGGCAGGCTCGGGCGGGATTGCAGTCCGGCTGGGTGAGGTCGAGCACCACGCCGATCGGCAGCCGTGGCTTGTAGTCCTCGAAGCTGGGATCGTTCAGGAAGAGTGTGTTGAAGTCGAAGTACAGGGCTGCCCCCCCGCCGGCGTATGTATCGCAGGTCTTCTCTCCCTTGGGAGGACGCAGGCTATGGGTGAATCCAACCGAGGCCGAGTTGGATCCGCGAGTGTAGGTGGGGCTCTCGGGCGAGACCCAGCAGGGGAGCTCGGAGGCCGGAACATCGCCCACGGGCAGGGCCGTGGCGGCCGTGGCGCAGCGGTCCCGTATGTCGCCGAAATGCTTCGTATTCGTAGCGCCTGGGCAATGGACCGCCCGCGCCCTTATCTCGTCCTCCTCGGAGGTGCTTTGCCCCAGTGAGATGGAGGTGCTTGGGTTCGGCTGCGATGCAAAGGCCAGAACCCACAGGTCGGCCATAAGAACTCCAGCGGCGATCAGGAACATGGTCACCGGACGCAAGGCGGACCTGAGGGCGCTCACGCAGAGAGTTTCGACACCAGCAGAGACGTTCCCTCCCCCGGCCGGTTTTCAGACGGCCGGTATCATCGTCGCGATGGCGACCAAGGAGGAACGCCGCCTCGCTGTGGGCAAGCGCCGCGTCGAAGAGCTACGTGAGCAGCTAAACCACCACGATTACCGCTACTACGTGCTCGACGAGCCCGAGGTCTCGGACGCCGAGTACGACGAGCTCATGCGGGAGCTCCGGGCCCTGGAGGAAGAGTTCCCGGAGCTCATCACGGCGGATAGCCCGACCCAGCGTGTCTCGGGGCGGCCCACCAACCTATTCGCGCCGGCTCCACACCACGCTCCGATGCTCTCGCTCGACAACGTCTTCTCCTGGGAGGAGCTGAACGCCTGGGCCAAGCGCGTCGAGCGCGAGGTGGGCGACCGGGCAGACTTCGTCTGCGAGCTGAAGATCGACGGGCTCGCGGTTGCGCTCGCCTACGAGAACGGCCAGTACGTCCGGGGCGCCACGCGTGGCGACGGCTACACCGGCGAGGACATCACCGCGAACATCCGCACGATCCGCCAGGTGCCGGTGAAGCTCAGGGTCAAGAACCCGCCGGATATCCTTGAGGTCCGCGGAGAGGTCTACCTGCCCGTGAAGGCCTTCGAGAAGCTGAACGAGTCGCTCACCGAGAAGGAGCAGCGGCCCTTCGCCAACCCTCGCAACGGCGCCGCGGGCAGCCTGCGGCAGAAGGACCCCGGGGTGACGGCGTCACGGCCGCTCCGTCTGTGGTGCCATGGGGTAGGGGTCTCCGAGGGCAAGCGCTTCACGCGTCACTCCGAGGCTCTCGAGTGGCTCGGTGAAGCCGGTCTCCCCGTGCCGCCCACGACCGAGAGGATGGAGACGCTCGAAGAGGTGTTCGCGTTCTGCGAGCGCTGGGAGAAGCACCGGCACGACATCGACTACGAGATCGACGGCGTCGTGGTGAAGGTCGACCAGATCGCGCTGCAGGAAGAGCTCGGCGCGACGAGCAAGGCGCCGAGGTGGGCGATCGCATACAAGTTCCCGCCCGAGGAGCGAACCACCGTGCTGCGCCACATCTTCGTCCACACGGGGCGCACCGGAGTCGTGACGCCGTTCGCGGATCTCGAGCCCGTGTTCGTCGGCGGTGTGACCGTGTCGACCGCGACGTTGCACAACGAGGACGAGGTCGCGCGCAAGGACGCGCGCGAGGGAGACACGGTGATCGTGCGGCGAGCCGGGGACGTGATCCCCGAGGTCGTGGGCCCGGTTCCGTCCAAGCGGAAGAAAGGCGCTCGTGCGTGGAAGTTCCCGAGGAAGTGCCCTTCGTGCGGGACCGCCCTGGTGAAGGAGGGCGCGTACTGGAAGTGTCCGAACAAGGCCGGCTGCCCCTCGCAGAACATCGAGTGGCTGTTCCACTTCGCCTCGCGCGGCGCGATGGACATCGAGCACCTCGGCTACAAGACCGGGATGGCCCTCATCGACCGCGGCTGGATCTCCGACCCTGCCGATATCTACTCGATCACCGACGAGCAGATCGCGGAGCTCCCCGGGTTCAAGGACAAGTCGATCTCGAACCTGCGCGCCTCGATCGAGGGATCGAAGGACAAGGAGCTCTGGCGCCTGCTGGTCGCGCTCTCGATCCCACACGTCGGAGGACACGTGGCTCAGGTTCTCGCAGACGCGTTCGGCTCGATCGACGCGCTTCAGAAGGTGTCGGCCGAGGACCTCGAGGCAGTCGAGGAGATCGGGCCGATCGTGGCGCAGGCGGTACACGACTGGTTCGCGGAAGCAGCCAGCAAGCGCCTCATCGAGAAGCTTCGGAAGGCCGGACTGCGTATGAAGGACCCCGTGAAGAAGCGGAAGTCCGCCGGTCCGCTGAAGGGCAAGACGATCGTGCTGACCGGCGGCTTGGAGTCGATGAGCCGGGAGCAGTCCACGAAGGCGGCACAGGAGGCCGGCGCCCGAGTGGCGTCGAGCGTGTCGAAGAGGACAGACTTCGTCGTAGCCGGGACGGACCCGGGTACCAAGTACGACAAGGCTCAGGCGCTCGGCGTCGAGACCATCGACGAGAAGGAGTTCCTGAAGAGGCTGAAGCGATAGGGGGAGTAGATATGTCGAGAAGAGCAAGTTCTGCAGCAGGACCTCGGGTACTTCTGCTTTTGGTCGCGGTGGTGTGCTTCTTGCTCTCGGCGTTCGGAGTGAACATCGATGCCGTGAATCTGGTGCTGGTCGGGTTCGCGGCCTTCGCCGCTTCGTTCTTGTTCCCGTAGCGAGACTGCAGCACATCCGCCCGATCAAGCGGCCTTCCGCATCGATCTGGGCTCGGCAGATTTGGCCATCTGCACAGAGGCATCAGGGCGGACGCGGCGAACCCTCCTCACATGCCGCTGACAAGGAGGAGGGTGGCTGGCTCGGTTTTCGGGCTCGTGCTGGCGGTGCTGACCGTGGCCTCGCCCGTGGCCCGGGCCGTTGACGGTTGGAGCACCCATGATCGCCTGTATCTCCTGGGCTCAGCGGACGACTTCTTCTACTGGAGCGTCGACCCGGAAGACCCCGAGCTGGACCTGGACCAAGAGACCCGGACATGCTCGACTGTGGTGGTCAAGGGCATGCCGGGCCACGAGAGCTGCCTCTTCCACTTCCTGCCGGGATCTCTCCTCGCCGAGCCCGTGGCGTGGGGATCGCAGAAGCCCCTGCGGTTCCACCTGGAGCTGGAGGTCAACACTCCGGGAGAACCCTCGGTCACCGTACAGCTCGAACGCAACGCCCCGCTCGTGCAGGCCACAGCCGCCGAGGTAGCTCCCGGTGTGTGGGAGGCCACTCTTCCCGGCTCGGGAGCGATCGCTACGGCGGGGTGGTCCATGTTCACTGTCGCGGTCACGTCCAGCGTTCCGCACCTCACCGCCTCGATGGAGCTCGAAGGGGCGTCCTTCGTTGAGCTCCCGGAACCGGTTACAGCGGCCGGGGTTCCGCAGCTGTTGGCTGAGGAGCAGCCGCCGCCTTCGACCACGCGGTTCGACACGCCAATGCGATCGTTCCGATTCAACGATGACGATTGGCGTGTGCTGACCTTCGAAGGGGACCTCTCGCAGATGCGCGAGTTCCAGGCAACCCTCGACCATCCCGCAGAGACCGTGCTTGCCTGGGTGGAGGCGTACGACACGGGGTTCACCCACGACATCCTCGGCGGTAGGGACCCCGACGCTCGCAAGCTGACCGAGACGTTCGAGACCGACCTCTTCGTGGACGGCACCCGGATCGCCCATGGCTTCAACTCAGGTGTATACGGCGTCGGGACGGACCAGACCGCAACAACGGACGTGCCGGTCGGCGCGCTGTCCCTTCGGGTAGATCCCACCGCGATCTGGCCGACGGACGTCAACCACGACTACCCCTACCGCGCCTACATCCTGATCATCGACGGCGAACGAACGCTTTCACGGATGCGGTGGCCATCGATGTTCGGTGGCTACCCGGGGATCGCCGTGACCCAGGCGCCGCTCACTGCCGTATGTCCCGGCGACCCGCAGCAGCAGATCCCGGTCACGGACGAGGTGAGAACGTTCGACGTCGACATGGAGGTGGACACCCTCGGTGGCCCGACCTCGCAGTGGACGCTGGCGTTCCTCCTTCCCCCCAACAGCTGGATCCTCTGCGGCAACTTCTCCAGGGGTGAGTCGATGCGGTTCACCTTCCCTCACCAGGGCACCCATCTGGTCGGAGCGATGCTGCAGGATGACACCACCCACGCTGAGTGGCACGAGACAGTGTTCCGGTGGGATGTCCGCTTCACATACTCCCCGCGGCCCCTCGCGGGCGGTGCCTGAGCGACTTCGCACTCGGGCGCTCCTCGAGCAGGCGGGTGGGGTGGCCGCATCGGTACACTGGCCCGCATGCCGGTTGAGATAGACGTCGATCACGTCGCACGTCTCGCGCGGCTCGCGCTGACGGATGAGGAGCGCGAGCGGTTCCGCGAGCAGCTCGGCCTGATCCTCGAGCACGCCGAGAGGGTGAAGGAGGTCGCCGCGGACGACGTGGAGCCCACCGCGCAGCCCGTCCCGCAGAAGAACGTGTTCCGGGACGACGAACCCGAGGACTGCCTGACTCAGGAGGAGGCGTTGTCGACCGCGCCCGAGGTCGAGGACGGCCGCTTCAAGGTCCCGCGGATCACCGAGGTCCAGTGATGACGGAGCTCTGCGACCGTAGCGGTGAGGAGCTGATCGGGCTCCTGCGCAACAAGGAGGTCTCGGCACTGGAGATCGCAGAGTCCTCACTGGCGCGGATCGAGGCGGTCGACGACAAGACGAAGTCCTTCCTGGAGGTGACGGCCGATCTCGCCAGGGTGCAGGCCGGTGCCGTGGACGAGAGGTTCGCCGCCGGCGAGCAGATGTGGACGGTCGCGGGCATCCCGCTCGCTCTCAAGGACGTGCTGACCACTAAAGGGATCACGACCACGTGCGGCTCGAAGATCCTCGAGAACTACGTGCCTCCTTACGACTGCACGCCGTGGGCGCGGCTGAAGCAGGCCGGCTCTGTGCTGGTCGGCAAGACGAACTGCGACGAGTTCGCGATGGGCTCCTCGACGGAGAACTCCGCGTTCTTCAACACGGCGAACCCGTGGGACCTGGAGACCGTGCCGGGGGGATCGTCGGGCGGATCCGCCGCCGCTGTCGCGGCCGGAGAGGCCGTCTGGGCTCTCGGAACCGACACGGGGGGCTCCGTGAGGCAGCCGGCCGCGTTGTGTGGTGTCGTCGGCTTCAAGCCGACCTACGGGCTCGTCTCGCGTTACGGGCTGATCGCGTTCGCGTCGTCGCTGGATCACGTCTCGACATTCAGCCGGACCGTTCGCGACAGCGCCGCCCTGCTCTCGGGGATCGCCGGCAAGGACCCGAAGGACGCGACGTCGCTTCCCACGGAACCCCGCGATTACACCGAGGGGATCGACGGCGGCGTGAAGGGCCTGCGCATCGGCGTCGTGCGTGACTGGCTCGGCGAGGGCGTGGAGCCGGGCGTGCGCTCGGCGATCGAGGCCTCGATCGAGCGGCTCGCCGGCCTCGGCGCGGAGATCGGCGATGCCTCGCTGCCGCACACCGACTACGCGCTGTCGGCCTACTACCTGATCGCGCCCGCCGAGTGCTCATCGAACCTCGCCCGCTACGACGGCGTGCGCTACGGCCACCGCGCGGAGAACGCGACCGACGTGGTCGATCTCAACATGCGCACGCGGGGCGAGGGCTTCGGCGACGAGGTCAAGCGCCGGATCATCCTCGGGACGTACTCGCTGTCGGCGGGCTAATACGACGCGTACTACGGGCAGGCGCAGAAGGTCCGCACGCTCGTGATCCAGGACTACGACAAGGCGCTCGAGAGCTACGACCTGCTGCTCGGCCCGACCTCGCCGACCACGGCGTTCAAGTTCGGCGAGAAGACCGAGAACCCACTGTCGATGTACCTGGCCGACATCTTCACTATCCCGTCCGACCTCTCGGGAACTCCGGCGATTTCTGTCCCGTGTGGCCTGGACGAGAAGGGCCTCCCGGTCGGCCTGCAGATCATGGGCAAGCACCTCGACGAGTCGACTGTGCTCCGCGCGGCACACGCTTTCGAGCAGGACCTCGGCTTCGCCGAGACGCCTGCTCTCCTGAAGGGCGCGGCATGACCGAGTACGAGGCGGTCATCGGACTCGAGTGTCACGTCGAGCTCTCGACCCGCACGAAGATGTTCTGCGGGTGCCCGAACCAGTTCGGCGCCGAGCCCAACACCCACGTCTGCCCGGTCTGCCTCGGCCATCCGGGAACGCTGCCCGTCCCGAACCGCAAGGCGATCGAGTACACGATGAAGATCGCGCTCGCCCTCGACTCGGCTGTCGCGCCGCGCTCGCTGTTCCATCGCAAGAACTACTTCTATCCCGACATGCCGAAGAACTACCAGATCAGCCAGTACGACCTGCCGATCGGAGCCGGCGGCCACCTCGACATCGAGGTGAACGGCGACTCGCGCCGGATCGGCATGAACCGCGTGCACCTGGAGGAGGACACCGGCAAGACCGTTCACGCGAGCTCGACGGGACGCATCGCCGACGCCGACTACGCGCTCGAGGATTACAACCGAGCCGGCCTGCCCCTCGTCGAGGTCGTGTCCGAGCCCGACATGCGCACGCCCGAGGAGGCCCGCGCGTATCTGACCGAGCTGCGCTCGCTGCTCGAGTCGCTCGGCGTCTCAGACGTTCGCATGGAGGAAGGCTCGCTGCGGTGCGACGCGAACATCTCGATGCGCCCGGCCGGCGCTAAGGAGTACGGCACCAAGGTCGTGATCATGAACATGAACTCGATCCGAAGCGTCGAGCGGGCAGTGCGCTTCGAGATCGAGCGCCAGACCAGGGCGCTGGAGGCAGGTGAGACGCTCACGCAGGAGACGCGGCACTGGGACGAGGACCAGGGACTCACCTCGCCGCTGCGGTCAAAGGAGTATGCGTTCGACTATCGGTACTTCCCCGAGCCCGACC
>JBOGVX010000132.1:0-3706 GCA_050693165.1 Actinomycetota bacterium
GGACTGCGTCATCACCGCAGATCACAGCGGGCGCATCCTGGATTTCAACCCAGCCGCTGAAAAGACCTTCGGGTACCGCCGGGAAGAGGTAGTTGGGAGGACCCTGGCCGAGACGATCGTCCCACCCCACCTTCGAAGAGCTCATTCGGCCGGGTTCCGGCGGTACCTGGAAGTGGGAGACGCGAAGGTTCTCGAGAGACGCCTGGAGATGACCGGCATGCGCGCGGACGGCTCGGAGTTCCCCGTTGAGCTCGCCATAACCGCCATCGAGAACGGGGGGAGGCCCCTGTTCGCGGCCTATCTCCGGGATATCACCGCGCGCAGGCAGAGGGACGAGGAGATGAGGACTTCCGTTTCCCTCCTCAATGCCACCCTGGAGTCCACGGCAGACGGGATCCTCGTCGTGAACAGAGAGGGGACGATCGTCAACTTCAATCATAAGTTCGTGGACATGTGGAGGATCCCACACGAGATCATCGCGGCCAGGGATGACGAGCGGGCACTCAACTGCATCCTCGATCAATTGAAAGATCCAGAGGCTTTCCTGGCAAGGGTGCGGGAGCTCTACGACTCGGACACCGAGGGATACGACGTGGTCGAGTTCAAGGATGGACGAGTCTTCGAGCGCTACTCGCAGCCCCAGCGGGTCGGCGACAAGAGCGTCGGCAGGGTCTGGAGCTTCCGAGACATGACCGATAAGCGACGGCTTGAGAGCGACCTGCTTCAGGCGCAGAAGATGGAGGCGGTGGGTCAGCTCGCCGGGGGTATCGCCCACGACTTCAACAACCTGCTGGCCGTCATAGCCAATTATGCGACCTTCCTCGAGGAGGATATCGACGCGGCCGATCCGCGCCATTCGGATGTTGTCGGAATAAGGTCGGCAGCCGAACGCGGGGCCAAGCTCGTGCGCCAGCTTCTGGTCTTCTCCCGCAAGGAGATCGTCGAGCCACAGGTTCTGGACCTCAGCGAGGTGGTCCTGGACCTGGAGAAGCTCCTGGCCCGCACGATAGGCGAGAACATCCGGCTATCCCTGAAGCAGCCGACATCGGTGTGGCCGGTGAAGGTCGACCCGGGCCAGGTCGAGCAGGTCCTGATGAATCTTGTCGTCAACGCGCGTGACGCCATGCCTACCGGCGGAGAGCTGGAAATCGAGACCTCGAACGCGGAGGTTGGGCCAGACCCGGTCCGTCACCGTCTCTCCCTGAATCCCGGCCGGTACGTGCGCGTCTGCGTGCGTGACTCTGGTAACGGCATGACTGAGGAAGTCAAGGCACGGGTCTTCGAGCCCTTCTTCACCACCAAGGGACGAGGAGAGGGCACCGGGCTGGGGCTGGCGAGCGTGTATGGGATAGTCGAGCGAGCGGGTGGCCATGTATACGTCGAGTCGTTCCCCGGCCAGGGCAGTGTTTTCGACATGTATCTGCCCGTTACGAAGGAGCGCAAGCAGGCAGTCACCTCCGATGTTCCTGAGTCTCCGGGCCTCGCCAGCGGCGAGACGATCCTCGTTGTGGAGGATGAAGAAGGGGTCAGGGAGATCGTGAGCAGGATCCTCAGACGGCACGACTACGAGGTGCGGACTGCCTCGTCCGGATCCGAAGCGATCGAGTTGGCCGAAATCATTGAAGGTCGATTCGATCTCCTTCTCACCGACGTGATCATGCCGGGGATGTCGGGTCGGGCGCTCGTAGAGGAGCTACAGGCTGTCGGCCACGACTTCAAGATCCTGTACATGTCGGGCTATGCGGAGGACATCGTTGCCCGCGAGGGGCTGCTCGCCGAGGGCGAGGAGCTCATCCAGAAACCATTCTCGGCAGACGAGCTTCTAGTGAAGATCCGTAACGTTCTTCACAGCGTCCAGGTAGCCAGATAGCATCTGGGAGGAAGTGAAAGGGCGTCTAGAGCTTCGCGAGCCTCTCAGTGCGAGTCCTGGCCGCTGGAGCTTACAGCGAGCCCCCGAAAGGTCGTCGTCATTCGGTGAGGATCACGACGGCGAGCTCTACGCGATCTCGCTCGGCGGCACCGTTTTCAAGATCGTCCCCGCGGCGTGGCTCCCCTTAATCGAGGGCCTCGACCCGGTCTAGTTCAGGCGCTCTGCGACGAAACGCCGACTCTCCACGATGAACCGACGGGCCTCTTCCGCCGGCGCGGGCCGGGCGAAAAGAAAGCCCTGAGCTCCGTCGCACTCGAGATCCTGGAGCCGGTGCAGCTGTTCCTCGGTCTCAACCCCTTCGGCGATGGCGCTCAGTCCCAGTTGCTACTCGTCCTGGCCCATGGCTTTCCGTTCTCACACGGGAGAAATACGGGAGACAAAGCGAGCGGTTTCGTCGGCCAATCCCACCGATCCGGCCTAGCCCGGCAGCGGAGGCTCCCACTCTGTGCCGACCCATCTATGAGTACGAAGCCCTTCCGTTCCACATGTTCTAAACGGCTTGCCGTTGTCATCAATCGTCAGGACCCGGCGCTTGCCATCAACGATCACGAGTAATTCGCCTGTCCACTCAACGTCCGTGTATCGCGCCTCGGCGATTAGGTAGATCTTCTCCGCCTCCCCTTTCGAAAGAGACAACTTTGGCGCGGCAATGGGCGACCCACCGCTGTCTACGAAAGATGCCGTCGGGGGGCTAAAGGCCTCTAGGTCGATTCGGACATGGCGAGGAATGATGTCGGCTCCCCCAGCTAAGCACTGAAGATGCGTCCACGGCGGGAGATCTCCCTGCCGAACAATGCGAGTACGAAAGCCATCCACAACTACGGTGAGGTCACCGCTCGCCGTAAGCGTAATTTCCGCCTCTGTGCTGGGACCTGGCACAGCTCCGGCGTCTCGGAGCCAGTCGTGCCAGTCCGGGCAGAAGTTCGACGGCGGGGCGCCGAGATTCCGGGGATCTGGCACCACGTAACTCGTACTCACCCACGGCGGCGACCCTGCCCAAATCAGGGCTGGGTTGGTTTCGACGAAGACGTGAAGGGGTGGTCGGCGGGTGAGTTGCCTCCATAGGCCGGGCAGAAAATGATTCGCAGCCCAGCCAAGGACCGCGCCAAGGAGCGCCGCCAACGCCAACTCCACCGAAAGAGACGATAACCTTCTTCCTGTATGTTGCTGCGAACCGTTCGAAAACGACGTGCCTTTACCATCCGGAAGTTAGAGGCTGCTCGCCGACCTTAAGTTCTAAAACAGACCTAGAGCCGTGGATCGACCGGTTCGCTTTCGAGAGCGAGGACACCGAACACGCACTCATGAATCCTGAACAGGGGTTCTTCCCGGACGAGTCGCTCGAGAGCCTCGACGCCGAGCGCGAACTCACGCGTTGCTAGGGACCGCTTCCGACCGATGTTCCTGTCGCGGAGACGCGGGAGATTTTCGGGAGCTGTGTATTCCGGCCCATAGATGATCCTGAGGTATTCCGGCCCGCGTACCTTCACCCCCGGCTGCACCACGCCCTTCGACCCGCGCGAGATGGGTTGGAGCGGCTTCACGACCATCCCTTCGCCGCCGGTCTCGACCAAGTTCTCCCACCACGTCACGGCCATGGTCTCGCTGTCCGGGTCCCCGAGGACAACGTCGATGCTGGCGGTTGTGACGAAGAGGCTGCCCTCGGCTTCGGCCAGTCGACGAGCGACGTCGAGGTGCCAGGTGTGCTCGCGCTCGAGATGCAACGCGCCCTCGCCTGCCAGGATCTGGAACGGTGCCAGGCGCAGGTCCCCGACC
>JBOGVX010000133.1:0-6180 GCA_050693165.1 Actinomycetota bacterium
AGCGTGGAGTCGGCCATCCGGAACGAGCAGCCCGCCTTGCCGGGGACGAAGTAGCGCTGCTCGTCGAACACACCGTAGTTCGGGAGCTTGTGCTTGTGATACCGGGCCTCTACTGATCCGCCCCTCAGCAGTGCCGCGGCGTTGTGGAGGCCTCGCTCGGTTCGATCGACGAAGCCCGTGATGATCGCGCAGCCATCCTTTGAGCGCTTCGCAAGCTCCTCGAGGGCTTCCAGGTTTTCATCGACGAAGGACCGGCGAAGGACGAGGTCCTCGGGGGGGTAGCCGGTGACGGCCAGCTCGGGGAAGCACACGAGGTCCGCGCCGTGCCCGGTTGCCTCGCGGGCCCAGACGGCCATCTTCTCGACGTTCCCCTCGAGGTCTCCGACCGTGAGGTTCAGCTGTCCCAGAGCGATCCGCACGCCTTCAGCGTAGCGCCGCGGCGGAACCGGGAGCTAGAGGAGCGGGAGGTAGCGCTCCAGCTCGTAGGGGGTGACGTAGGCCTTGTACGAGTCCCACTCCTCGCGCTTGTTGCGCATGAGCTCCTCGAAGACATGGGTGCCGAGCGTCTCGCGGAGCAGCTCCGAGCCTTCCGCGACGCGGATGGCCTCGTAGAGGTCCTCCGGGAGGGACTCGATCCCTGCCTCGCGGCGGTCTTCCTCGGCCATCTCGTAGATGTTGTTCGAGGCCTCGGGCGGGAGATCGTACTCCTCCTCGACGCCCTTGAGGCCCGCGGCGAGCATGCAGGCGAAGGCGAGGTACGGGTTGCAGGCGGGATCGGGGGAGCGCATCTCGATCCGGGAGGCCTGCTCCTTGTTCGGCTTGTACATCGGCACGCGGACCAATGCCGAGCGGTTCCGGCGGGCCCAGCAGACGTAGACCGGCGCCTCGTAGCCGGGGACGAGTCGCTTGTACGAGTTCACCCACTGATTCAGGACGAGCGTGATCTCCCGAGCGTGGCGCAGCACGCCTGCGATGTAGCCCTTGGCGACCTTGGACAGGTGGTACTCGTCGGCCGCGTCGAAGAACGCGTTGCGTTCCCCCTCGAAGAGCGACTGGTGCGTGTGCATCCCGCTGCCGTTGACGCCGAGGACGGGCTTGGGCATGAACGTCGCGTAGATGCCGAACTCCTGGGCGACCTCCTTGACCGTGAGCCGGTAGGTCATGACGTTGTCGGCCATCGAGAGCGCGTCCGTGTAGCGCAGGTCGATCTCGTGCTGGGACGGGGCCACCTCGTGGTGCACGTACTCGACGGGGATGCCCATCGCCTCGAGGTACTGCACGGTGCGCTTCCGGTACCCGGTCGCCACGTCGAGCGGGGTCAGGTCGAAGTAGCCGCCGCGGTCGAGGAACTCGGTCCCGTTCTGGTCCCTGAAGTAGAAGTATTCGAGCTCCGGCCCGACGTAGAAGGAGAAGCCCATCTCGTTTGCACGGTCGAGCTGGCGCTTCAGCACCGCGCGCGGATCGCCGTCGAAGGTCGTGCCGTCGGGATTGGCTATGTCGCAGAACATCCGCGCGACCTGCTCCTCGGACTTCCACGGGATGATCTGGAACGTGCTCGGGTCCGGCCGGGCGACCATGTCCGACTCCTGGATGCGCGCGAATCCCTCGATGGACGAGCCGTCGAAGCCCATGCCCTCGCGGAACGCGGTCTCCAGCTCCGAGGGAGTGATCGCGAACGATTTCAGGAAGCCGAGGACGTCGGTGAACCAGAGGCGGATGAAGCGGATCCCGCGCTCCTCGACGGTGCGCAGTACGTACTCGGCCTCGTTGCTCAGCCCCACATCGTTCAGGGTACCCACCGGCCCGGGAGGCCCGGTTACGGAGGAGTTAAATCTCTCTCACCTGATCACGTGAAAAGGGAAAGGCGCCCCGAGGTGCGCCTTTCCAGAGAGAAGGACAGCTCTACGCGAGGACGTCGTCGTAGAGCACCGGGTCCGTCACTACGGGAAGCGTTAGCGACGACTTGCCCGGTCCGGTGTAGATGGTCACCTGGGGGTCAGCCGTCCAGGTTCCGACCCAGTGGGGCCCGGCCGCGCCGATCCTTAGCACCAGTTTCTCGCCCGCATGCACCAACCCTGCGACGGTGAAGCACTGTGGCTCGAGGAGCATCTCCTGCCCCGGGACGACCGGGGTCGAGGTGTAGATGCCGTTCCTCAGCTCCACGTTCATCGCGCAGTAGTTGATCGCCCGCCTCGATCCGCCGTTGTCGGCGTACAGCGTGGTGATGATGTTCAGACGCTGGCCGATGGTCGACGCGGTGAGCTTGAGGTTGGGCGGCGGACCCACCAGGAGCGTTTCGCTCTCGAGCGGCGCCGAGGTGAACTCCGTGAAGGTGTTGGGCGAAGACTGGTAGGACTTCGACCCGGCGGCGGGCACCGTGAGCCCCAGCGAGCTGTCCGCTGCCGTCGGGAACAGTGTCACTGCCTCGCCCGAGGCGTCCGCCCAAGAGTCGCTGGTGTACGTGTACTGCTGACTCCCGATGGCCGCGTCGTCGTTCACGAAGATCTCGACGGGCGGCCCTGTATCGACATCGAGCTGCATCAGCTTGTTGTCGAACCAGGCATGGGCTGCCTCGATCCACTGCTCCTTACGGAAGCCCATCTGGCTGGTGCTGTGGTCCCACTGACCCAGCCAGACCTTGTCACCCGGGTGATCCTCCGGGTCGCGGAGCTTGAAGAACCATTCAGCATTGGGGATCCGGGCGGCGTTGTCATTGGTCCCGTGCACCATGAACACGTCGCCGTCCCACCTGGCTGCGGCATCCGCCCAGTCGCGGGCCGCGTGCCAGTTCTGCGCCATCCCAGTGGCCTGACCGTGCCCCGCAAATGCAGCGGAGTTGGGGATGCCGCAACCGAAGTACGTCATGTCCTGGCCGAAATTGTCGCCGGTGCTGCCTCCGGTACCGGGGAAGGTTCCGATGTTTGGTAGCTGCCGCTGAAGCGCCAGGAGCTCGTACGCGAAGATCGGTCCGGCGTACTGCAGGTTGTACGGCACCCCCATCTGGAACTGATGGTCGTACATCCTGGACAGTCCGGCGCTGGGAACGATCGTGACCAGGCCTCGTGGATCCTGGGCCGCCGCGACGACCTGAGTGGCTCCGACGTAGGAGTGGCCGGTCATGCCGACGCGTCCGTTCGACCACGGCTGGTCCGCCAGCCATTCGATGACGGTCTTCAGGTCGCGAGCGTCATTCATCGCCAGGTGGTCTAGGCATCCATCCGACCGTCCGGTCCCGCGAAGGTTCATGAATGCAACGGCGTAGCCGCGGGGTGCGAAGTAGCCGGACAGGCCGATGTTGCCCATGCCCGGGAAGATCCTCGTTCCCTTCCGGTCCGCGAGAGTGCCGTGGTACGGGCTGGCCTCGAGGATGACCGGGAACTTCATGCCCGCCGGCGCGTCCTTGGGCTTCTCGATCTCGACGTAGAGCTTGATGCCGTCGAACGCGGTGACCTCGTGGACCGTTCGCTCGGTCTGGTAGACAGGCTGAGACAGCCCCTCTATCCCCGAGTAGTCGGTCGGCGGGCCGGCGGTGCCGTCATCGCCGGCATCGGCCGTCTGCTGACCGGGTGCTCCGGTGAGGCCGAGTCCATTGGAGCTGGCCGGGACGCCGCGGCTCCTTGCCGAGGCGATCGAGCCGCCGGCGACTAGCACGGCGAGCGTGGTCAGGACGGCGATGCTTGCCGCCCACCTGGAACGTGGCATGGTGATCCTCCTGTTCGACTTGTGCACCAGCACAAGAGATTTCGATGCCGCCTCCCGCGATTCCTGCTTGGCCGAGAGGGAATCCCCCTCGTTCGTGCTCGGAGAGGACATGGGCGAGGGGTACGATTCGGACATGGATCAGGCCGCCGAGCGGGCATTGGCCGAGGCCGAGGAGCTGGGTGTTCGACTGGTCAGGCTCTGGTTCACGGACGTGCTGGGCTTCCTGAAGTCCTTCGCGATCCCCGTCGAGGAGCTCGAGAAGGGCTTCGAGGAGGGGATCGGCTTCGACGGCTCGGCCGTGGAGGGCTTCGCGCGGGTGGAGGAGTCCGACATGCTCGCGCGTCCCGATCCGTCGACCTTCAGGATGCTTCCGTGGCCGGAGGACGAGCCGGTCGCGCGGCTCTTGTGTGACATCACCCATCCCGACGGTTCCCCGTTCGAGGGCGACCCGCGGGCGGTCCTGCGCAAGGTCCTGTCGCGCGCGGAGACGCTCGGCTACACCGTGAGGCTCGCTCCCGAGATCGAGTACTTCGTCTCGGCCTCCTCGGAGCGCTTCGAGCCGCTGGATCGCGGCGGGTACTTCGACCTCACCACGGTCGAGGTCGCTGAGGAGATGCGGAAGAAGACGGTCGCGGCGCTGGACCGGATGGGGGTCCAGGTACAGATGCTCCACCACGAGGACGCGCCGAGCCAGCACGAGATCGACCTGACACCCGCGGACGCGCTCTCGACCGCGGACGCGGTGATGACCGTGCGGCTCGCGGTGAAGGAGTCGGCTCAGGAGCTCGGGCTTCACGCGTCGTTCATGCCGAAGCCGTCGGCCGGCGTTCAGGGCTCGGGCATGCACACGCACATCGCCCTGTTCGAGGGCGAGCGGAACGCGCTGTTCGACGCGACCGCCGAAGCCGGGCTGTCGAAGGTCGGCCGGGCTTTCGTGGCAGGGCTGCTCGAGCACGCTCGCGCGATCACCGCCGTTACGAACCAGTGGGTGAACTCCTACAAGCGCCTCGTCCCCGGGTTCGAGGCGCCGATCCACGTCTCGTGGGCCAGGCGGAACCGCTCGGCGCTGGTTCGAGTGCCGGCAGAGCGGCCGAACGACGAGCGCGGCGCACGGATCGAGTACCGCGCACCGGACCCCGCGTGCAACCCGTACCTCGCGTTCGCCGTGATCCTCGCCGCCGGTCTCGACGGGGTCGAGCGGGAGCTCGAGCCGCCCCCCGAGACGCCGGAGAACCTCGCGAGCCTGTCGGCGGAGGAGCGCAGGGCGGCGGGCATCGCGTCCCTGCCGGACACGCTGCTCGACGCGGTGAACCTGATGGAGAGGTCGGAGCTCGTCGCGGAGACCCTCGGCGAGCACGTCTTCGAGTGGTTCACCCGCAACAAGCGCGAGGAGTGGGAGACGCACCGAACCTACGTGACGCCGCTCGAGATCGAGCGGAGCTTCCCGCTGCTGTGACGACCCCCGAGTCCCTCGGCCGCGCGCTTGCGGCCGCCCCCGACCCCGAGCTCGCGCGCGTCGCGCTCTCGCGGATCGGTGAGGCGCCGGCGGCGAAGGAGCTCCTGGCCCGGCCGGGGATCGCCGAGATGGCGGTTCCTCTAGTGGGGTTTTCGAGCGCCGCCGCGGACTTCTTCGTGGCACACCCGGAGGAGCTTGCCCTGTTCGAGGACCTCGCGTTGCGTTCCCGGGATCGGCTGCTCGAGGAGGTCGCCGGCGACATCGCGGAGCATGGTGCCGCTTCCGGGCTTCGGCGGTTCCGCAGGCGGGCGCTGCTCCGCGTGGCTGCCAAGGACCTGACCGGGGAGTCGCTTGAGACGGTCGTAACGGAGGTCACGGCGGTGGCCGAGACCTGTCTCGAGGCGGCAGTGCGAGAGGTGGGCGGGGGACTCGCCGTGATCGGGATGGGGAAGCTCGGCGGCGAGGAGCTGAACTACGCGAGCGACGTTGACGTGATCTTCGTCCACGAGGAGAGCGGGCCGGACGCTCAAGCCGAGGCCGGCAAGAGAGCCGCGGCCATCATCCGCCTGCTCTCCGAGCCAACGGTGGAGGGAACCGCACTCCGCGTGGACGTCGACCTGCGGCCGGAGGGAAGGGCTGGCGCGCTGTCGCGATCGCTGGCGGCGACGCTCGAGTACTACCGGGCACACGCGGCGACGTGGGAGAAGCAGGCCTGGCAGAAGGCCCGCCCGGTGGCCGGCGCGATCGTTCTCGGTCGCAAGGTCCTCCGCGGACTCGAGCCTCTCGTCTACCCGGAGCAGCTCGATCCCTCCGCGATCGAGGACGTCCGCGCGATGAAGGCGAGGATCGAGGAGTACGTCCGCGCCAGCGGCAAGGAAGCCACCGAGGTCAAGCGCGGCCGGGGTGGCATCCGCGACGTCGAGTTCGCGGTGCAGCTGCTTCAGCTCGTCCACGGCCGCCGGGACACCGAGCTCAGGCATCCGGGGACGCTGGCGGCTCTCGATGCGCTGGCGGAGCACGGC